>NZ_JAGPBB010000185.1 GCF_018063565.1 Rhodoferax sp. | reverse complement strand
AGGCGGCCAGCGGCGTGGCTGGCACCTGGCACCGCGCGCAGGATGGCCTGGCGGTTGGGGTGCTCGTCCATCGGCACCAGGTTGTTGGCTTCACGCACCCCGCCCAGACACACCCACCCATCAATGACCTCTACCTTGCGGCCATCCTGCGTGGTCTTGATGTAGGTGTTGTCCATGCTCAGAACTTGACCAGAATGTCTTCGTCGCGCACCACCATCTGGCAGGCCAGTCGCCATGGCGGCGGCAAGTCCTTGGTTTCGGCATCGGCAATCTGCTGCGCGGTGATCTTGCCGGCCAGCTTAAGCACCAGTTTTTCCTTTTCGGTCAAGGCCACACCGATGGGTGTATTGCCCGAAAGCACCGACACCTGCACCTGGCAGGAGCCGCATTCACCGTTTTCGCACTCTGAATCCAGGGGAATGCTGTTGGCCTTGGCCACTGACAGCAAGGTTTTGGTGTCACCCGCAACGGCATAGACCGTCACGTCTTTTTTCATGCGGGGAGAACTGAAAGTCACATTAGCCATGTTGGTCTCACTTGGTTTTTGGGGGACGCATTGAGGTGCTGCAGTCGCCGTAGCGAGCGGGTCGACCTTGCGTTGAAGCCCACAGCCGTACACCCGTACGGCGAGGACTGCAAACGCAAGATCGCCCGCGCAGTAGACGGACGCAGTGCCTCAGCGGATGATGTCGTAGCTGTAGTCGGTCTTGGCGATGTCCATGGTGTTGGCATCGAGTGCCTCAAAGAACTCGTCGAGCAAGGTGATCAGCACCCGCATGCCGCCGTCATAGCCCCAGGTGGGGAAACGGTGGTAGTGGTGGCGATCAAAAATCGGGAACACCATGCGTACCAGCGGTGTCTTGGTATCGCGCTCCAGGAATTTGCCGTAAGTGTTGCCAATCATGAAATCGACCGGCTCGGTGAACAGCAGCGAGCGCAGGTGCCACAGGTCGCGCTTGGGGTACGACTTGCAACCCTTGCCGTAGGGCGATGAGTCAAACAGCGCCTGCATCTTGATCTCCCACTCTTTGCCGCCATTGGTGGCCACCACGTGGGTCGGCTGAACCTTCGAAATAGAGATCAGAACGCCCCAAATGGGCATTCGGTTAGTGCGCCAGACAAAAGCCTCGGCGCACAGGCAGGACGAAAGTCTATCGAGAAATAATCATGTTTAATCTGAATTAATGATAATTTTGATTCGTAAAAAACAGAGTGTTTGAGCGGATTTTCCTGCTTCTCCTGAGGTCACAGACCCTGCATCATCGGCACCATCCAACAACGACGCATCCAACTTGCCGTGTTCCATGTCACTTCATTTTTCTGGCGCTGGCACTTGTCGCCACGCGCTCACGCCAGGCTGGAACGCCGATGAAAAGCACGGCTTCTGATTGGGCGGACCGGGTCCGCCAGGCACTGCCCAGCCGCAATGCATTGGCTGAACACCCGTGGCTTGCGCCATTTGCCAGCCGGTTGCTTGACCCGCAGCTGTGGCGGCCACAACATGAAGCGGTGGCGCGTGGTGTGGCGGTGGGCACGTTTTGGGCCTTTGTTTTGCCAGTGGCGCAAATTGTGGTGGCAACCGCGCATTGCACCTGGTGGCGCGCCAACATACCCGCGGCGGCGGCCATGACGATGGTGACCAATCCGCTGACGATTGGCTTCTGGCTTTGGCTGGCCTACCAAGCGGGCGTGCTGGTCATGGGCGAGCGTCTGGTTGCTGGGGCTGTGCCCAGTGAAGGCAGCGTGTCATGGTTGGCAGAGTTTGGCTGGCCCACCGTGCTGGGCATGGGCATGTTTGCGGTGGGTGGCGCGGCGCTGGGTTACGTGGGGGTCAAACTGATCTGGCGCTTGCGCATTTGGCTCAAGCGACGTGTGCGCCGGTAAGCGCTTGCCGAACCGGTTTGAAAACAATTTGAGCCGTCAACCAGCGGACAAGCCAATATCGCCTGCACGCTGGCCGGCTGCACGACCTGCAAACCTCGCTGACATCCGGCCCGGAACTTGTTCAGGTGATTGACCAAGCCGTGCTGGCAGTGCTGGCGCGATACCTGAATGCACCAGAAACACCACTTTAGCAACTATGCAAATAGTAGCTATCAGCGCTTATAACTAAAGGGCCACAGATCAATTTTGCATAAACATGGCACGTAGCCGACTGCGTTCCCGCCTGAATCAGCTCGTCGGCGATCCCAACGATGCCATTCACCCCTATCTTGATAGCCCTCAAAAGGATGCCAGCGTTTTGCTGCAGGACAAAATCAACAAAGACCTGCAATTTGTGCTCACCTGCTTGAGCGAAGTTCTGCAAGAACTCGGCCTGCAGCCGGTGGCCGCCCTCATTCCCTGGCGTGAGCCTGCTGCTGCGCCAGCGGTGCATCCGGTGTCGGTGGAACAGGCTTGCCAGCTGCACTCGATTGCGTTTCAGTTGCTTGGCATGGTTGAAGAAAACGCCGCAGTTCAGCTGCTCCGGATGATGGAGACCGCCAACGGCCCGTCCCACGAGCGGGGGCTTTGGGGCAACACGCTGATGCGCCTCAAGGCCGACGGGTTTGAGGAAGGCGCTATTGCCGCCAGTCTGGCTGCGGTGCACATCGAACCGGTGCTCACCGCCCACCCAACCGAGGCCAAGCGCTCATCGGTGATTGCCAAGCACCGCGCCATCTACCTGCTGTTGGTGAAAAACGAAAACCCGATACTGACCCCGTCAGAACGCCAGCAAAACCGCGATGAGATCAAGGAACTGCTGGAGCTGCTCTGGCGCACCGGCAACATCTATCTGGACAAGCCGGAACTGCGCTCGGAGCGCAGAAACGTCATCCATTACCTGAAAAACGTGTTCCCGCAAACCCTGCCGCTGCTCGACAACCGGCTGAAAGCGGCCT
>NZ_JAGPBB010000043.1 GCF_018063565.1 Rhodoferax sp. | reverse complement strand
AAAACAGCCGTACTCAGGGATCCGGGAAGTAAGCCCTTAAACTCCCCTTTTTAACCCGGTCAGCCCGCACCCCGAAGTCAACCAAATTGCGCACCCTTCAGGCTCATACCTGAATTGGAAAATACTTTCAGAGGGACCCTGAATGGCTGACGAACGAGAGGCCGGACCAGTTGCTCAGGCCTTCTTGGCTCCAAAGAAGTGATTCACCGCCATGCGCCGGCTGACATAGGTGTCCTGGTCCCACTTCACGGCGCGCTCGGCAAAGGCTTTTTGCGACGCCACGATTTCCTTGAACAGCGGGTTTTCCGCCGATTTCTTCTCGACAATTTCGGTCCAGAGTTTCAACTGGTCTTGCAGAACAGCATCCGGGGTCTTGTAAAACTTGACCTTGTCCTTGGTTTGCAGCTCGATGTAGTCCTTGGAGTAACGGTCAATCGCTTTCCAGGACATGTCGGCCGAAGCGGCTTCGGTGGCACCGGCAATGATGGCTTTCATCTTGGCGGGCAGCGCGTCGTACTTGGTTTTGTTGAACATGATTTCGAAAGTTTCCGCGCTCTGGTGGTAGCTTTGCAGCATACAGACCTTCGACACATCGGGAAAACCCAGCAAGCGGTCCGACGACGCGTTATTGAACTCTGCACCGTCGAGCAGACCGCGGTCCATGGCCGGCACAATTTCGCCACCCGGCAAGGCATTCACCGCCGCGCCCATGGCTGTGAACAGGTCAATGGCCAGACCATTGGTGCGGAACTTGAGACCCTTGAAGTCAGCCGACTTGGTGATGGGCTTCTTGAACCATCCCAGCGGCTGCGTCGCCATTGGCCCATACAGGAAAGATTGCACGTTACCGCCAATGGAGGCATACAGCTTGGCCAGCAACTCAGCGCCACCCCCGTACTTGTGCCAGGCCAGAATCATGTTGGCATCCATGCCAAAGGCCGGGCCAGAATTCCACAGCGCCAGCGCGTTCTGTTTGCCGTAGTGATAACCCAGCACGCCATGGCCGCCATCGAGTGTGCCTTTGGACACAGCTTCCAGCAAGCCAAACGCCGGCACCACCGAACCAGCAGGCAACACCTCGATCTTCAGGTCGCCTCCGGTCATGTCGTTGACTTTCTTGGCGTAGTCCAGCGCGTATTCGTGAAAGATGTCTTTGGCCGGCCAGGTGCTTTGCCAGCGCATGTTGATCGGGCCAGTCTGCGCCTTCGCAATCATCGGTGCCGACATGGCGCCAGCGGCAATGGCAGCGCCTTTAAGCAGGTTGCGGCGAGGGGTTTTGCGTTCAGTCAAGGTCATCTCCTGTTGTAAAAAATGTATCGGTTGATTTTGATCACTCCCTTGCGCTTGAAAGGCTAGGGTTTTCACTAGCGCATTTCAATTGGCGAGTGAAAGAATTTTCAACCTTGTTTGAAAAAAATGATGACGGCTTTGGCGCGCGGTATATTCCAGCGCCAGTTTCACCCTCACCTGAACACCATGAAACCCATCCAGCTTTTTGACACCGCCTCATCCACCTACACCTATTTGCTGTTTGACGCCACCAGCCGGGACGCCATCATCATCGACCCGGTTGACACCCAGGTGGCGCGCGACCTCGAAACCTTGCGCGACTACGGCCTGAAACTGGTCTGGGCGCTGGAAACCCACGCCCACGCCGACCACATCACCAGCGCTGGTCAGCTGGCCGAACTGGCCGGAGCCAAAACCACGGCGCCGGCGGCCTGTGGCGTCAGCTCGGCATCGGTGCTGCTCAAGGACGGTGACGTGTTGCAGTTTGGCAGTGAGCACATCCGTGCCCTGCACACCCCTGGCCACACGGCTGGCAGCATGTGTTTTGTCTGGCGCGACCACGTCTTCACGGGCGACACACTGCTGATCAACGGCTGCGGCCGCACCGACTTTCAGTCCGGCAGCGCCGCCGACCTGTACCACAGCCTGACCGAGGTGCTGTTCAAACTGCCCGACACCACCACCGTCTGGCCCGGCCACGACTACCAGGGCCGAAGCAACTCCAGCATCGGACAGGAGAAATTTGGCAACGCCCGCGTGGCCGGCAAAACGCAAGCCGAGTTCATCGCCATCATGGACGCACTGCACCTGCCACCACCCAAACGTATCGACGAGGCGGTGCCGGCCAACCTCCACCTGGGGCTGCGCCACGACGCTCCGGCCCCCCATGCGCTGGTGCAGCGCGACGCTGATGGCTATGCCGGCGACATCTCGGTCACACTGGCGCACCAATGGTGGCAGGCGGGTGAAGGGGTGTTGGTGGACGTGCGCACCGATGCTGAGCGCGCCTGGGTCGGCTTTGTACCCGAGGCGGCACCGATTGCCTGGAAACAATGGCCCGGCATGGCGATGAACCCGGACTTTGATGCCGCTTTGCTGGCTGCAGTGCCCAAGGACAAAAAAGCGCTGCTGCTGTGCCGCAGCGGCGTGCGCTCCATCGCTGCTGCCAAGCGCGCCACCGAACTGGGTTTGCAGGCTTACAACATTCTGGAAGGGTTTGAGGGTGACCCCAACGACAACGCCCAGCGTGGCCAGCGCGGCGGTTGGCGCTTCAACGGCCTGCCCTGGCGTCAGGGCTAGGACTCTGCAGATTGTCGGGATAATGCCGCCATGAATTTTTTGGCCATTGATGTCGGCAACACCCGCTTGAAGTGGGCGCTGCACAGCGCGCCCCGGCGCGACGCCCCGGTGCTGGCGCAAGGCGCGGAGTTTCTGGAGAACATTGACAAGCTGGCCGAAGGTGAGTGGGCCAACCTGCCCGCGCCCAACCGGATGCTGGGCTGCGTGGTGGCGGGCGACGCCATCAAGCGCCGGGTGGAAGATCAGATGGAGCTATGGGACGTGTCGGCCAACTGGGTGGTGGCCAGCGCTGCCGAGGCCGGTGTAAGCAACGGCTACGACCACCCGGCACGGCTGGGGGCTGACCGCTGGGTGGCGATGATCGGTGCCTGGCATCGCGGGCTCGCACAGGGCCAGCCGCGCCCCATGGTGGTGGTGATGGTGGGCACCGCCGTTACCGTGGACGCACTGGACGCCAGCGGACGATTTCTCGGTGGACTGATCCTGCCCGGTCACGGCATCATGCTGCGCGCACTCGAGTCTGGTACCGCCGGTCTGCGGGTACCCACCGGTAATGTCTGCCCGTTTCCCACCAACACCAGCGACGCACTCACCAGCGGTGGCACCTATGCCATTGCCGGCGCGGTGGAGCGCATGGTGGCCCATGTGCGCCAGCACTGTGGCACCGAGCCGCGCTGCATGATGACCGGGGGCGCAGGCTGGAAGATGGCACCCAGCATGTCGCTGCAGTTTGAGCTGGTGGACAACCTGGTGTTTGACGGCCTGCTGGAAATGGCGGCACGCCGTTTTTCATGACAAATTGACCTCTAGCGCATATAGGGATTAGTTTTAAAGCTACATTTTAAGAAGCAACTTTAGCAAACCAGGCTTCCGCCAGTCGCACCCAGTAGCTGGCCCCCAGCGGCAGTAGTGCGTCGTTGAAGTCGTAGCTGGGGTTGTGCAACATACACGGTCCGCCACCATGGCCCATGTCGCGGTGCGCACCGTCGCCGTTGGCGATGAAGGCGTAGCAACCCGGCTTGGCCAGCAGCATATAAGAGAAATCTTCAGCACCCATGGTGGGCTCCTGCTCCTGAACCCTCTCAGCACCCACCAGATCCGCCATCACCCGCCTGCAAAACTCGGCTTCGGCCACACTGTTGATGGTGGGCGGGTAGTTCCGCTCAAACTCGAACTCCGCCACCAGCCCGAAGGCAGCGCACAACTGCGTGCTCATGTCTTTCATGCGCTGCTCGATCATGGTGAGCACGTCCAGAGAAAAAGTGCGCACCGTGCCCTGCAACTCGCAACTGTCGGGGATGACGTTGGTGGCCTCACCGGCGTGGATCATGGTGACCGACACCACGCCGGCGTCAATCGGCTTGACGTTGCGGCTGACGATGGTCTGAAAGCCCTGGACCAGCTGGCAGGCCACCGGCACCGGGTCCAGCGCGTTGTGCGGCATGGCGGCGTGCCCGCCTTTGCCGCGAATGGTGATCTTGAACTCGTTGCTCGACGCCATCACAGGCCCGGCGCTTGCCGCAAAGTGGCCGACCGCCGAGCCCGGCCAGTTGTGCAGACCAAACACCGCATCCATCGGGAATTTGTCAAACAAGCCGTCCTTGATCATCTCGCGCGCGCCACCGCCGCCCTCTTCGGCGGGCTGAAAAATCAGGTACACCGTGCCGTCAAAGTGGCGGTGTTGACTCAAATGCTGGGCTGCCGCCAGCAGCATGGCGGTGTGGCCATCGTGACCACAGGCGTGCATCTTTCCGGGGTGCACACTGGCGTGGGCGAAGGTGTTGAACTCCTGCATCGGCAGCGCGTCCATGTCGGCGCGCAGACCAATGGCGCGGCTCGAAGTACCCGCCTTGACGATGCCCACCACACCGGTGGTGCCCAGACCCCGATGGATGGGAATACCCCACTCGGTCAGTTTGGCGGCCACCAGGTCGGCCGTACGCTGCTCGGCAAAGCACAGCTCTGGATGGGCATGGATGTCACGGCGCAGAGTGGCCATGGCGGGGGCTGCCGCAGCGATGGAATCGATCAGTTTCATGGTTGGCTCCTCTGGCCCGAGTCTAAGGCGCGTCGGAGTCTTTTGCGCGCTGCCGCATGGTGCGCCATTCGTCCGCCGGCGTGCGCCCCGTCGGGCGCAGGCGCACCCTGTCGCATGGCAGACGCATTCTGTCGCACGGCGCGTGCATGGCGTGCGCGTGTTGCGTAGAGTTCGCTCCATCGCAGCCCCATCCGGGCTGCACCCAGTGACCCGACCCAAAGGAGCCTACCATGACCACTGCCAGCAAAACCTCCATTCACCTGCGCGCCCTGCTAGGCAGCGCTGCTGTCAACCTGGCGGTATTTGCCGCTTTGAGTGCGGGCTTTGGCCCATCGCTCACACCCGAAACGGCGCTGGTGCAACTGCCCAGTGTGACGATTGTCGGCAAGCGCACACCGGAGTCCGCTACCATGCTGGCCGCAACCCAAAGCCCCACCCTGCCCTGCAATGCCAAACTTTGAGCCCCACAGCGCCACGCCTGCGCCAGACCGACTGGCCTGGCTGGCACGGCTCAACGCAGCTTTAAGCGCCTGGGCTGCGGGTCTGAGCTGGTGGCGCATGATCGCGCTGGCGCTGATCGCATTGATTGCCGGCAACATCATCGCCGACCGTTTTCAGCTGTCGCACCGCACCAAACGTGAGGTACGCAAGATCAGCGTAAGCGTCGACACCGACGCCAAAGCGCCACCCAGCCCCACTGTGCCGTGCAAACCCAAGCATGTGGTCATCGGCGGCAAGACCGCCATCGTCATCACCGAGCAGGGTTGCACACCCGCCACCCCCGCCAACCCGGCCTCGGCAGCATCGGCTGCCAGCGACCAGGAGGCGCCGATCAAGATCGAGGTTCCCAAGTCAATTGACGAAGAAGATCCACCGGACACCGACGAAGTCGTCAGCGTCACCACCCAGCACACCCTGGGTGGCTGGATTGGCGATATTCTGTCGGCTCTGCTGGTGGCATCTTTCGCCTACCTGGTGGCGGCCAAAATCATTGTGCGCAAAGCCGCCGAGTCCGATGCCAAGTTGCAGGTGGCCAACACCGCCGCCGAGCGCGAGGCGATGCAGCGCCAGTTGGTGCAGGCACGCCTCAAGCTGTTGCAGGCGCAGGTGGAGCCGCACTTTCTGTTCAACACGCTGGCGGCGGTGGACTATTTGATTGAGACCGACCCCAAACGTGCCTCCGAGATGCAGAAACTCCTCATCAGCTACCTGCGTGCCGCGCTGCCGCAAATGCGCCAGGAGTCATCCACGCTGGGGCGAGAGCTGGCACTGATCCGCCCGTACCTGGAGCTGCTCAAGCTGCGCATTGAAGAGCGCATGAGCTACGAGATTTTGGTACCGCCAGGGCTGGAGTCCACCATCTTTCCGCCGATGGTGCTGCAAACCCTGGTCGAAAACGCCATCAAGCACGGCATCGAGCCCAAGCCCGAGGGCGGGCGCGTCACCGTCTCGGCCCAAGTGGTTGACGGGCAGTTGCGCGTGGAGGTGGCTGACACCGGTGTGGGGTTGCATGGCGGGCATGTTTTTGCCGCCAATACCGCAGGCACGGGTCTGGGGCTGGACAATATTCGCAACCGTCTGGCACTGCTTTACCCCGGGACGAGCAGCCTGGATCTGCATGCCGGCAACCCGGTGGGCACGGTGGCCAGTCTGGCCATTCCGTATCAGGTGGAGTCGGCAAAGCAGAAATGAACTCAGATGCAAAACCTGCCGTTCACGCACCGGCGCCTCGTGCGCTGATTGCCGACGACGAACGCTTGCTGCGCGAACAATTGCAGGCACGCCTGGCCGAATGCTGGCCCGAGCTGCAGATTTGCGGTAGCGCGCGTGACGGGCTGGAGGCGCTTCAGCTGGTTGACGAACTGCGCCCCGATGTGGTGTTTCTGGACATCCGGATGCCGGGCTTGACGGGCATCGAGGCAGCGCGCGAGATCGCCGCACTGGAGGGCTGGCGCGGCGAGATCGTGTTTGCCACTGCCTATGACGAGTATGCCGTGACGGCGTTTGAAGAAGGCGCGGTGGACTACCTGCTCAAACCGGTGGAGCGCACACGGCTGAATATCACCGTGGCGCGTTTAAAGGCACGCCTGGCCAAAACCGAAGCCGGCACCGACACCCCCAGCACCGCGCCCAGCCATTCGCAGGACGCCCTGCTGCAAACCCTGGCCCAACTGCAGTCGCGCCTGAGCGGCCCCGACAGCGCGCCGCGTCTGCGCTGGCTGCAGTGTGGCGCGGGCAACAGCACCCGGTTGGTCAATGTGGACGATGTGCTGTTTTTCCGCTCGGACGAAAAGTACACGCGGGTGCAAACCGCCACGCAAGAGTCCTTCATCCGCACCCCCATCCGCGAGCTGATCGGCCAGCTCGATGCGCAACAGTTCTGGCAGATCCACCGCGCCACCATCGTCAACCTGTCGGCCATTGCCGCCGTGCAGCGCGACGACACCGGGCGCCAGCGCGTCACGCTCAAACAGCACCCCGAAGTGCTCGAAGTCAGTCGCAGCTTCAGCCACGTATTCCGGGCGGCCTGACCTTCCCTTGCCAGTCGCCACCCACCCGGCCCGGGGGCGCAATGGTTCACAATGTGCGCCACCACACTGACCGAGTTTGACCATGGCACACTGCAAGCCCCACCCTGATTCCCGCACGCTGCCCGTCAAGGGTGCCTGCCCACATGACTGCCCGGACACCTGCGCCCTGCTGACCACGGTGGAAAATGGCGTGGCCATCAAGGTGCAGGGTAACCCGGCCCACCCGCATACCGATGGCGCGCTGTGCACCAAGGTGTCGCGTTACACCGAGCGCACGTACCACCCCGAACGCCTGCTGCAGCCGCTCAAACGCGTCGGGGCCAAGGGTGCCGGGCAGTTTGAGCCGGTCAGCTGGGAGGCTGCACTCGACGACATTGCCGCACGGCTGCAAGCCATCGCGGCGCGCGATGCGCAGGCCATCCTGCCCTACAGCTATGCCGGCACCATGGGCCTGGTGCAGGGAGAGAGCATGGCAGCGCGGTTTTTTCATCGGCTGGGCGCGTCGCTGCTGGAGCGCACCATCTGCGCCAGCGCCGGCGGCGAGGGGCTGGTGCATACGATTGGTGCCAAAGTGGGGATGCGGGTTGAGTTTTTTGCCCAGTCCAGACTGATCCTCATCTGGGGCAGCAACTCGATCACCAGCAACCTGCATTTTTGGCGCTATGCCAACCAGGCCCGGCGCGCCGGTGCCAAGCTGATCTGCATTGACCCTCGCAAAAGCGAGACAGCCGACAAATGTGATGAGCATATTGCCCTGTTGCCCGGTACTGACGGGGCTTTAGCGCTATCGATCATGCAGCAATTGATTGTCCATGACTGGCTTGATCACGACTATTTGGCACGTTACACCCTGGGCTGGGACGCCTTGCGGGCGCGCGCGCTGCAATGGCCGCCAAAACGGGCTGCTGCCGTCTGCGGCGTTTCTGCCGCCCAGATTGTGTCGCTGGCACGCGACTACGGCGCCCACGCACACAACGGCCAGAGCGCCGCCATCCGCATGAACTACGGGCTGCAGCGGGTGCACGGCGGCGGCAATGCGGTACGGTTGATTGCTGCGCTGCCGGCCCTGATTGGTGCCTGGCGCCACCCGGCCGGTGGTGTGCTGATGTCCAGTTCCAGCAACTTCCCGGTGCAACGCGCCAAGCTGGAGCGGCCCGACCTGCTGGGTGCGCGCAAGCCACGCATGATCAACATGGCCACCATCGGCGATGACCTGCTGCGAGCGGCCAGCCCTGACTTTGGCCCCAAAATTGAGGCGCTGCTGGTCTACAACAGCAATCCTGCGGCCATTGCACCGGATTCGGCCAAGGTGGTGCAGGGTCTGGCGCGCGAGGACCTGTTCACCGTGGTGATGGAGCATTTCCAGACCGATACCGCCGACTATGCCGATTACATCCTGCCCGCCACCACACAGCTGGAGCACTGGGATATCCACCGCAGCTACGGCCACACCGATGTGCTGCTGAACCGCCCGGCCATCGCCGCGCTGGGGCAGGCCAAAACCAATACCCAGATTTTTCGGGAGCTGGCGCAGCGTCTGGGCTTTGACGATGCCTGTTTCAGTGACAGCGACGAGTTGCTGTGCCGCCAGGCCTATGGTGAAGCGGTGGACTTTGAGCAACTGCTTGAGCACGGTTTTGTCACCCTGAATACGCCAGATGCCCCGTTTGCCCAAGGCGGTTTTCCCACACCCTCAGGAAAATGCGAATTTTTCAGCCAGCGCCTGGCAGACCGGGGCCAGGACGGCCTGCCCGACCACGTGCCCAATCATGAGGCGGCCAATACCTCTGCGCAGTACCCCCTGGCCATGATCTCACCGCCGGCACGCAACTTTCTCAATTCCAGTTTTGTCAATGTACCCAGCCTGCAGGCGACCGAACTTGAGCCGATGCTGGAGATGCACCAGGACGACGCAGCAGCACGTCAGCTCAAGTCGGGTGACGTCGTGCGGGTGTTCAATGACCGGGGCGACTACCACTGTCGACTGCAAGTCAGCGCGCGAGCGCGACCCGGCGTGGTCAACGGACTGGGGGTCTGGTGGCGCAAAATGGGGCTACGTGGCACCAATGTCAACCAGCTCACCAGCCAGGCCCTGACTGACCTGGGTCATGCCCCGACCTTTTACGACTGTCTGGTGCAGGTGCAGGCGGCTTCGGCTTAAGCCTGCTGGTCCAGCAGGGCACCGGCCATTTTGTCCTGACTCTTGAACACCGCCAGGTTGGCCAGAAAAGCATGTTTGGCTTGCAACTGGGACACCACGTCGGTCGCCAGCGCGGGACCGGGCGCATCCGCCGCACGCACCAGCGTGCTCACGCCACCCTGGGCCTGTGCCTGCTGATCAAGTTCCTGGCGCACAAAACCCTCGGTGTTGAGATTGGCAATGTTGTGGGCGGAGGTGTTGAGTCGGGCCTGCGCGGCCGTCATGCCCGACACGGCGATGGCTGTGATGGAGGTCATAATTATTACCTAATTTAAGAGCAATAACACTTACTGCCGTATGCGCTAGAGCCCGTTTATACACTCAAACTACCGTTCTGATGGGTCTGGCAATAAGCGCGCACCAGCGTGATCAGCTCGTCTTCCGGATAGGGCTTGCCAAGGTAATGGTCAACCTTGAGCGCCCGCGCATAGTCCCGGTGCTTTTCCGCAATGCGCGAGGTGATCATGATCACCGGCAAGTCCTGCAAGGCGGCGTCCGAGCGGATATTGCGCACCAGGTCAAACCCGTCCATGCGTGGCATTTCAATATCGGTCAGCACCACCGACGGTTTTTCAAGTTGCAGAACTTCCAGCGCCTGCAAGCCATCGGCGGCCATGACGACACGAAAACCCTCGCGTTTGAGCAGGCGTTGCGTCACCCGTCGCACCGTGATCGAGTCGTCCACCACCAGTACCAGCGGCGCTTGCGCCACTGCGGCGCGTTGGCCGACGCCAGCCGTCGAATCTGGTGCGGCCGCTGCAGCCAGCGTTGCGTCGGTCCAGGCCCGGGCGCGTTCGGCATAGGCATGCGCCAAGGCCACGGGGTTGTAAATCAGCACCACCGCACCCGACGCCAGCACCGTCATGCCGGCCAGACCTGGCAAGCGCGACAACTGGGGCCCCAGGTTCTTGACCACGGCTTCGCGGTTGCCCAGCACCTCGTTCACATGCAGGGCCACACGCTGGCCAGCGCTGCGGAACACTGCCACCACCGCGTGCTTGCCAACGGCCTCCAGATTGACGCCGGAAACCTGCAACAACGCCCCCGCCCAGTAGAACGGCAAGGCCTCGCCGGCATACTCAAAACGCTGCTGGCGGTATGCCAGGTCCAGCTCTGCGGCGGGCACACGGCGCACACTCTCCACCAGATTGGAGGGCACACCCATCACCACGTCGCCCATGCGCAGCAGAACCACCTGCGTCACCGCGGTCGTCAAGGGCATCACCAGTGTGAAACAGGTCCCTTCACCGTGTCGCGTACTGAGCTCAATGCGCCCACCCAGTGCATCCACTTCGGTACGCACCACGTCCATGCCGACGCCGCGCCCCGCCATTTCGGTGATTTCGGTTGCGGTGGATAGACCCGAGGTAAAAATGAGTTTGGCAACATCGTCGTCGCTGAGCTTCTGCGCGGCCGTGATCTGCCCCTTGGCCATCGCTTTGTCTCGAATGGCCGGCAGATTGAGTCCGGCACCATCGTCGCTCAGCGTCACCACCACATCGTTGCTTTGCTGCACCACCTTGATATGAATCGCCCCCGTTGGCGGCTTGCCGGCGGCTGCCCGTACCGCCGCGGTTTCGATGCCATGGCCCACCGCGTTGCGCAACAGGTGCTCAAAGGCGGGGGCAACGCGCTCCAGCACACCACGGTCCATGTCGAGCGAGCCACCATCGATGTCAAGCTTGACCAGTTTGTCATAGTCCTTGGCCGCCTGGCGCACCACACCGTACAGGCGGTCGGCAATACTCTCAAAGTCCACCATCCGGGTGCGCAAAAGATCGCGCTGCAGCTCGCGTGTCAGTCGGGCCTGGGCAAACAGGTCGTCGTCCACCCCTTGTACGGTTTGCTGCAGGCTGCGCTGCACAGTGGCCACATCGTGCACCGACTCTGCCATCATGCGGGTGAGTTCCTGCACCCGGGTGAAACGGTCAAACTCCAGCGGATCAAAACCCTGCGCCGCCTCTTTGGTCTGCGCCAGCCGCGACTGCATCTGCGACTCGGACTGCATTTCCATGTCGCGCAGTTGGTGGCGCAATCGCTCAAGGTTGCCGGTCAGGTCTGCCAGCGAGGCCCGCATCTGCAACAGCCGCGACTCCAGGCGGGAGCGGGTGATCATGACCTCACCCGCGTTGTTGACCATGCGGTCGAGCAACTGCGACTTGACGCGGGTGGTTTGCCCGGCGCCACGACGCGCCAGCGGGATCGGTGTTGGCCCCGCAGGCGGCGCAGCAGGCGCATCCGCTTCGCCGGACGGCACGTCGGGGGCAGCAGGGTCGGCCAGCGCAAGTGCTGACGCTGCGACCGGTACAGGGGTGGCAAATTCTGGCAGCACCAGGGCCGCCGCCGGGGTGGCACACAAGGCGTCGAAGCAGTCTGACAGCGCGTCCAGCCGACCCAGCAGCGGATCAATCTGCGCAGGGGTCGCGTCCTCGGCATTGATGTGCTCGGCGGCCGACTCCATGCGGTGCGCCATTTCGCCCATGCGCATGGCGCCAGCGAGTCGTGCGCTGCCTTTGAGGGTGTGCAGTGCGCGCAACACTTCCCGGCGCGCACCCGGCTGGGAGGGATGTGCACTCCATTGCCGCAATGCACCACCGAGTTGCGGCAGCAACTCCAGTGCCTCCTCTTCGAAGATCGGGAACAGATCCACATCCAGCCGATCGGTGGCCTCTATGTCATCGTCTGCCAGCGGCTCCGGCACGGGCAGCGCTTCGGGTTCTGGCGTCAGGATCAACGGCTCGCTGGCGTCCTCGGGCGCAGGCTCGGCGAGTGCAAAGTCCTGATCCAGGATGGCCTGCAGCGCGGCCAGGTGCTCGGGGTTGGCCGCTTTCAGGAAACCTGCAGCAAACTGGTGCAACAAGCGCCGGATGTCCTCGGCCACCTCGACAAACAGGTCGGCATGTGGCTGTAGCCCCAGCCGCGCCAGCCGGACGTGCGCCAGCGCGTGCTCCAGTGAGCGGCTTAGCGCCGCAACGGCCGTGAAACCCACCGTGGCGGAACTGCCCGCCAGCGAGTGTGCCAGCGTGACACACGAGTCCGGCACAGGTGGTGTCAGCTCAATGGCCCACTCCGACAGTTCCGTCTGCAAGCGACGCGACCATTCGTCGGCTTCGTTGAGGTAGACGTTGTACAGGGCCAGCCCCACCCGCAGCGGACCAATCACCTTGACCTGATCGTCCAGCGTATCGGGTGGCTCCAGCACGTCGACCGCGTCGGACTCCGGCGATTCAACGTCAGACAGGGCCACGGTTTCGACCGGCGGCTCTTCTGGCAATGGGTCTGTACGCCCCTGTTCCAATTCCGTTGGCCCAAAGTCAAGTGTCAAGCCGGCCAGCGGATCGTCTTGAGCGAGCGACTCTTCGCCCAGCAGCTCGGGCAGGTCTGGCTCCGGCCCGGTCAACCCAAGCTGCGGCAAATCGTCCGTCAGCGCCGCTTGTCCGGCCTCGACCGGTGCCAGCACGTCGTCAAAATCCAGCAGCAACTCTGGCTCTGGCTCTGGCTCTGGCTCTGGCTCTGGCTCTGGCTCTGGCTCTGGCTCTGGCTCTGGCTCTGGTTCAGGTTCAGGTTCAGGTTCAGGTTCAGGTTCAGGTTCAGGTTCAGGTTCAGGTTCAGGTTCAGGCTCAGGCTCAGGCTCAGGCTCAGGCTCAGGCTCAGGCTCAGGCTCAGGCTCAAGCAGATGATCCGCCTTCAGCGCAGACTCCGCCAACGGGTCGGGTTCGAACTTCTCCGTCGCCACCGTCGGCTCTGAGACGGGCTCGGGTTCGGGCTTGGCAATCAACACTGTGGTGGCGAGCGGGTCTAACGGCGGCTCCGGCTCGGCAGCCAGCAGATCGTCAAAGCTGATATCCAGCAAATCGGGCGACTCGGATCGGGTTGTTGGCCATTCCAGATCATCCAGCAAAGGCTCACTGACGTCACTGACCGGCGCCAGCGACTCCGTGTTCAGCGCCTCAAGAGCGTCGGTATCCAGTATCTGCGTCGTCGAAAAGTCAGCGGTGTCCATTTCCTCTGGTTCAACAGCGGCCATCCGCAACTCAGCGGGTGCGGCGGGAATGGGCGCTGGTTGGTCGATCTTCTGATCGTTGGTCAACTGCAACTCTGAACCCAGACCTTCGAGCCGCAGACGATCGGCTGCCACACGGAAAGGTAAGGCGCGCCAGGGTGCATCGGCGGCGCCACGGATGTCTTCGATCCATTGTGCAAAACCCGCCATCGCCTGATCCGACAGTTGGATCAGGGCAGGGGTGGCCGGCAGTTGTTGCGGCAACCAGGCGTTGAGCAATTGCTCCATGGCCCATGCAGCCTCGCCAAACTCAGTCAGCCCCACCATCCGGGAACTGCCTTTGAGGGTATGGAATGCCCGCCGTAACGCCGTTTGCTGCGCCTGATCGGCCGGGTTGGACCGCAGGGCCGCCAGAGCAGCCATGCCGTTGTCGACCACTTCGGCGGCTTCTTCGAGAAAGATGCTGCGCAGCTCGGCATCGTCATCTTCCGGTTCGTCTGCCACAGGTGGTACGACGGCCGGTTCCGGTGCGGCAACGGGCTCAGGAATGGATACTGCTGGCATCGGCGCTGGTGGCACGGGTGCAACCAACTGCGGCTCCGCGACCTCAGGCTGTGCTGTGTCAGACGCCGTCACCACCTCCGGTGCTGCCTTCAAGCGCCCCATCAGGGACTTGAACTCACCCAGCGCTTCGTCGTAGACAAAGAGCTTTTTCGCCAGTTCGCGCTGATAGCTCAGCATGTCAATCAAGAATCCCATCGCACCCAGGCTATTGCCGAGCTTTTCAATGGTTTCATTGGCATTGGCCTCGGCGGCATCGACCAGAAAACGCTCCACACTGTCGCGCATCCGCCGCGCCGCCACGGCGGCCTGGTCCATGCCCAGAACTGAAAACACACCGCGCATCTGCGACAGACGGCCCGGCACGTCGTGCAGGGGCAGTTTGTCGTCCGGATGGCGAAAGTAGGCGTCCAGCGCCGACTCAACCTCGCCCAACGAGGTTCGCAACTCACCCACGACACTGCCCATGGTCTGGCGGTCACTGACGCGTCGGTACAGCTCTTCCATCCAGCCGTCCAGCGGCTCCGAGGGTGCACCGGCCAGCACATGGTCCAGCCGCTGCGCCAGGCGGTTACCACGCTCCTGCATCTGGTTGTGGGTCGGGTCCGGGTCGTCGTAAGCTGCCTCCAGGTACAACACCGCGGTGGCCACTTCCATGGCCAGCGGTGGTGGCGGCGTGCTGGACGAACGGTTGACGGCATCCAGAGCACGCGTCAATGCGCGTGCCAACTCGCCACTTTCCGGGTGCAGTTTGACGATCGATTCCGACACCAGACTGAACTGATCGGTCGCCATCTTGATGCGACCGGTGTCGCCACCGGACAGCGACGACCAGGTCTCGGTCGCGGCGGTGATGCGTTTGCGCGCCTGTGCCAGCAGGGTCGGGTCAAAGCGACCAAACTGTGCTTTTTCGTAATCCACCCGGCTCGCCTGGTGCAGGCCGTACGCCTGCCTGACCGCCTGCAGGGCTGGCGCGGTCTGATCAGCGGGTCCGATGGCCTGCGCACAAAAGAACAGGAGGTCTTGCACCAGCTGTTCGGAGATGTCTGGCACGCCCTTGGTGAGATTGCGAAACTGCAGCAACACCCGAGAGGCAGCGCGTTTGGTGTACACGTCGGGTGGGCACAAACCCATAGCAAAGGCCTCAAAATAGGCCGCCGCAATGGCCCACAACACGCGTGGGTGCAACTCGGCCTGCGCTGCAGCAAAACCCAGACTGATGTCACTCAAGGCGCGCGCCGACGGGGTGTGGCCGGATTTCACAACATTGAGCACCAGACCGTCGATACGGGCGCGCACCGGCGAGTCGTAGGCCAGTGGCGTCACCGTCTTGGGTATGGGCACATTGATCCAGCGCCAGGGGTTGGCCCAAAGGTCGGCTGGGTGCACCCGGTCTTCACCGATCAGGTCCAGAATGTCGCGGTACTGCGGAAACAGCGCAACCGCGGAGAACTTCCGGCCTTTGAGCACCGCCTCCAGATAGTCCGTCAGCGCAAAACTTGCCCGCTCCACCTTTTGTGCCGCTTGGTCGCTGCAAAACTCGGGTTTCTGGACAAACTTTTGCACCAGGGTTTCCATGGCGCGCAGCATCCTGGCTGGCACCTCGAGGCCGACCATCTCCAGGGCACCCACCGCCTGATGCAATTGCTGGCGCGCAATCCGCAGCTGGCTCCCGTCCAGCGCGGACAGATCCGAGCCCCGCGCCAGTTCGGCATCGTGCACATAGCGACGCAAGGCCCTGGTGGCCGCGTCGAGTGATTTGCGCAGTTCATCCAGCACCCAGGCCAGCGGGCCGAGGTCGGACTCAAGGTCAGAGGCGCTCACCGTCGATGAAACGTGTGCTTGCATGGGTCAGTCCGTCATGGGTTGGGCATCACCACCAAACTCAGGCGATGCGAAAACGCGCCACCGACTGGCGCAATTCTTCGGCCATTTTGGAGAGCTCACGCACCTGGCTGGCGGTTGACCGGGTGCCCTCACCGGTCTGTTCAGTGACCGCAAAAATGTGCTGGATGTTGTCGGCCAGTTCATTGGCCAGATTGGCTTCCTGCAAGGTAGACGCCGAAATCTGTGCAATCAGGTCGGCCAGACGGCGCGACACCTGATCAATCTCGCTCAGCGCCGCGCCGGCGTTGTCTGACAGCTTGGCACCTTCAACCACCCCATGAGTGGATCGCTCCATGGCACCGACCGCGTCCTGGGTGTCGGTCTGGATCGCCTTGACCAGTGCGCCAATTTGACGTGTGGCGTCGGCAGATCGCTCGGCCAGCCGCTGTACCTCTTCGGCCACCACTGAAAAGCCGCGTCCGGCCTCACCGGCTGAAGCCGCCTGGATGGCGGCATTCAGCGCCAGCACATTGGTCTGCTCGGTGATGTCGGAAATCAGTTCGGTAATTTCACCAATTTCCTGGGACGACTCGCCCAGCCGTTTGATTCTTTTGGCTGTGTCCTGAATTTGGTCACGCAGGGTATTCATGCCACCAATGGCGCTTTGCACCGCTTGCAAACCGGTTTCGGCCGCTTGCAAGGACTGCCGCGCCACCGCCGCTGACTCCTGGGCCTGCCCGGACACCAGATTGATGCGCCCCGCCATATCCACCACCGAACGTCCGGTTTCACGGATCTCATGCAGTTGTTCGTTGGAGGCCGCCAGCAGCTCGGTCGAGGTTTCATCCACATCCGAGGTGGTCTGAGCCACTTTGGCCACGGTACTTTGCACGTTGCCCACCAGAGAGCGCAGTTCCTCGACGGTGTAGTTGACCGAGTCGGCAATGGCCCCGGTGATGTCTTCCGTGACCGTGGCCTGCTGCGTCAGGTCTCCCTCGGCCACCAGTTGCAGCTCGTTCATCAAGCGCAGGATGGCGGCCTGATTGGCAGCATTGACCCGGCGCGCCTCCTGCTCCAGCGCACGCGCCTCCTGCTCGCGAATCTGCGCTTCGGTCTGCAGGCTTTCCGCCTGCGCCTGCCGCTGCCGACTGTCAAGCAACACCACATAGGCCAGCGCTGCCACACTGGCCAGCACCAACGCAAGGGCCAGCACCAACACCGCCAGGATACCGGGGCTCCACGCGCTTTGCCGGCTCAACGCCAACTGCAACTCATCCAGACGCAGGCGCACAGACTCGCTGTCGGCCACGATGGCCACCTGCGCGGCGCGTGCCACCGTCAAACCTGGCAGACTGCCCAAAAGCAGTTGGGACTGCACTTTGCTGTCCTCAAACAGCTTGATCAGCACCACCAGCTTCTCCCGCACCTGTACGTCGGTCGATGCCGTCAAACCCAGATCCGCGCGACCATCGAGCAAAGCCGCGGCCAGCAGGGCAATGGTATCGACGTCTTTGCGCAAGGTGTCGACTGCCTCCGGGCTGACACCGTCCAGACCCAGAAACTCCGCACTGGTTTTACCCATGCGCTGTATCAGCGTGGCCAGCTGACCCGCCACCAGGACCTCGGTGGCTGGCGCACCATGCTGCGCCTTGAGTGTGGCGATGCTCTGCGCGGCCTCCATCAAGGGCGCGGTTTGCCGCAAAATCGCCTGGGCCGCCGGACCGGCCTGGGTCAGGGCTTTTTTCTGTGCCAGCACACTGGCGGCATTTTTTTCGGCCCGCCCCACCAGCGGCTCCACCGGCTCAAGCAGCGCCCGCGGCACGGCATCGACCGCTGTCAGGCCGCTTTCGGCGTCTCCGTCAAGCAGTCCACGCACCGAACGGACCAGCACCTGACTGCTTTCACTGACCTCGGTAAATGACTTGGCGTTGCCGACCAGCGCCTGCGTCACCGCTTTGGCCAGGCGTTGTGATTGCATCTGGCCAGCCGCTGCGGCATCCCGCTGCTGCGCCACCTGGCCGCTTTGCCGCAGTCCCAGGAAGGTCAACGACGCCAGCAGCAGCAGCGCCAGCAAAAACACAGCGGACAGGACACGCCGATGCTGTGCCGCCGGACGGGCACCCAGCAGCGGCAGGCTGATCTGGTCACTCACCGGTTCCGGCAATGCCGCGCCAGGCGGTGGCAACACGGTTTGCGGCCCATACTGGGTGTGACCGGAATTGATCTCGCTGCCGGGCAGGAACATCGATGCGTCGGGCACACTGATGCTCAGACCGGAGTCAATCTCTGAGTCTGGCGCGTCCTTTTTCAAGGTACGCTGGAGTTGATCTGCCACGGACATAAGCTCACCTCAATCAGAATATCAAGTGCCAATGTTCAAAAAGTCAGCCCATTGAGCCAAGGCCTGCAAGTCGAGCGCCCGCCACAGCTGCCCCTGTACATCCTGGTATTGACTCCCCAGATGAGCTGCCAAACCTGCGGCTGCGGGAAGCACCTGCACAAAGGCATCGGGGCGGCGCAAACCCACCAGTGCGTCGACCTTGAGCGCCACGTTGCCGGCCAGTTCGGGGTTGAGAGAGATCACACGTGACCCACCGCTGACCCCCTCACCGTGTGCCAGCGACACCCCCAAAAAATCGGCCAGATCCACCACGCCATACAGCACGCCCCGCAAATTTGCCACGCCGATGAACCAGCGTGAGGTGTAGGGTACACGCAACAGTGAGGGCGGTGAAAAAATCTCGCCCGACTGGTGCAAGGGCAACAGATAGCGCCCCTGACCCGCCTCCACTGCCAGCCAGGCCTGTGCTGCGGACTGCTGACGCGCCGTTTGCAGCCGCTCAGCCAAACGGTTTTGCAGATCACGTAGCGCTTGGTGTTTGGACATGGCGGCGTGTCGACTATTCAAGGGCCTTGATTTTTTCCATCAATTCAGCCGCATTGACCGGCTTGGTGATGTAGCCGCGTGCGCCCTGGCGCAGCCCCCATACCCGATCGGTCTCCTGGTTTTTGCTGGTACACAAAATGATCGGAATATGGGCATACAACGGGTTCCGGTTGATCGATCGGGTCAGCTGGAACCCATTCTGACCGGGCATCACCACGTCCATCAGGATCAGGTCAGGTTTGGCATCCGCTAGCCGCTTCAGCGCTTCTTCAGCCCCTTCGGCGGTGCGCACTGACAAGCCGTGGCGCTTGAGCACATCGGACAGGTACAGCAGCTCCGTTTTCGAGTCGTCCACCACCAGCACATTGTGAATCGTCACGGCGCAGTCTCCCCGGGCGCAGCACCATATTGCGCCACCGCCTTGAGCAACTGGTCTTTGGTGAACGGCTTGGTCAGATAGTCCTGTGCGCCCACCATGCGTCCGCGCGCCTTGTCGAACACGCCGTCCTTGGACGACAACATGACGATGGGCACTGCAGAAAAACGGGCATTGCGCTTGATGATGGCGCAGGTCTGGTAGCCGTCAAGCCTGGGCATCAGAATGTCGCAAAAAATCAGGTCCGGGCTGAAGTCGCTGACTTTGGACAGGGCATCAAAACCGTCTTCGGCCAAAATCACCTCGTGTTGACCGGCTTTGAGAAAAATCTCGGCGCTGCGCCGTATCGTGTTACTGTCGTCGATCACGAGAATCTTCAAATTGGATGCCCTCGTATTCACCAGCGTTTACTCCTGAGATGACCACCTGCAAGGGGTGACAGGTTAACTCTTTTTCAGCCCTGCGTCACCGCTAAAACACACCCGACACACCTGGTTTCAAATTTGCACCATCTCAAAGTCCTCTTTGCGCGCGCCACACTCGGGACAAGCCCAGTTCAACGGCAAGGCATGCCACGGTGTTCCTGCGGGTACACCGTGCTCCGGGCAACCCACGGCCTCGTCATAAATCCAGCCACAGATCAGGCACATCCAGGTTGATGTTGGGGTCACGGTGAAACAAGCCTTCCAATAGAATACAAAATTAATATTCAGCTATCAACCGGGTAGCGACAGCCCTTGAGACCCATCATATTCTGCCTGAAGAAATTTTCGCCGCCGCCATGCCCACCGACCCGCTGACCAGCGCCCCGCCAGCCGCCGGTGAAGCCGGTTTTTCTGCCTGCGTGCTGGCTTTCAACGCCAGTGACCCCAGCGGAGCCGGTGGCCAGGCGGCAGACCTTATCGCCAGCGCCTGCGTGGGTGTGCATGCCTTGCCCGTCATGACCGGGGCCTGGGCGCGGGATACGGCGCAGATTTTTGACTTTTATCCTCTCGATGATGAGGCGGTGGCCGAGCAGGCGCGTGCAGTGCTGGAAGATGTCGAGGTGCACGCCATCAAGCTCGGTTTTGCCGGTACGCCAGACAACCTGGGTGTCGTCGCAGCGGTGGCGGCCGACTACGCCGAGCTGCCGCTGATTGCCCATATGCCCGACCTGTCGTGGTGGAGCAACGATGCGATCGACGCCTACCACGAAGCGTTTGTGGATCTGATCATGCCCGAAACGGCGGTGTTGATCGGCAACTACAGTACCCTGCGGCGCTGGCTGCTGCCCGCCTGGCAAGGCGATCGGCCTCCGGGGGCGCGCGACCTCGCCATTGCGGCTGGCGCGCATGGCGCCAGCTACACGCTGGTGACCGGTATCGACCTGGGTGAACGCGGTATCGAGAACAGCCTGGCCTCACCCCAGACCCTGCTGGCCAGCGCTCGCTTTGAGCGCCTGGAGGGCAGCTTTGTAGGTGCTGGCGACACCCTGGCCGCCACTTTTGCTGCGCTGATGGCCAACCGTTACAGCCTGACCGATGCGTTTGCCGAAGCGCTGCAGTACCTGGAAGGCAGCCTGAAAGATGGTTTTCGACCGGGCATGGGGCATGCCCTGCCGGACCGCCTGTTCTGGGCGCAACCGGCTGACGCAGCAACAGATATGGACACCCAGACCGACTCACCCACCGATGCTTTGCAAGCTGATTGAACACGTACCCACCCGACACCATGCCAAATACTGACCAGAACCTCGCCTTATTCGAACGCGCCCGCCACATCATTCCGGGTGGCGTCAATTCACCGGTACGCGCCTTCAAGGCCGTCGGTGGCACGCCGCGCTTTGTGCAGCGCGCCCACGGCGCCTACTTCTGGGACGCCAACAACCAGCGTTTTATCGACTACATCGGCTCCTGGGGGCCGATGATTCTGGGCCACGGTCACCCGGCGGTGCTGGAGGCGGTGCAAAAAGCAGCGCTGGATGGCTTTTCCTTTGGCGCGCCGACCGAGCGCGAGCTGGAGCTGGCCGAAGAAATCCTGCGCCTGGTGCCTTCCATGGACATGGTG
This sequence comes from Rhodoferax sp., assembly GCF_018063565.1. Lineage (GTDB taxonomy): Bacteria > Pseudomonadota > Gammaproteobacteria > Burkholderiales > Burkholderiaceae_C > Rhodoferax. The sequence goes on along the minus strand of NZ_JAGPBB010000043.1, from coordinate 13,765 downwards.
CGACTGGTCAGCTCGGGCACTGAGGCCGCCATGAGCACCATCCGCCTGGCACGCGGCGCCACTGGGCGCAGCAAACTGATCAAGTTTGAGGGGTGTTACCACGGCCACGCCGACGCCTTGCTGGTCAAGGCCGGCTCGGGCCTGGCCACGTTTGGCAACGCCACCAGTGCGGGTGTGCCGCCCGAGGTGGTGCAACACACGCTGGTGCTGGAATACAACAACCTGCAGCAGTTGGAAGAAGCGTTCGCGCTGCATGGGCGCGAGCTGGCCTGTCTGATGATCGAGCCGATTGCCGGCAACATGAACTTTGTGCGGGCCAGTGTGCCGTTTGTCAAACGCTGCCGTGAACTGTGCACCGAATATGGTGCCCTGCTGGTCTTCGATGAGGTGATGACCGGTTTTCGGGTGGCGCTCGGCGGTGCGCAAAGTGTCTATGCCCGCAGCATCCCGGGTTTTGAACCCGACCTGACGGTGATGGGCAAAGTCATTGGCGGTGGCATGCCGCTGGCTGCGTTTGGCGGCAAACGCGCAGTGATGGAGCTGATGGCACCGATCGGCCCGGTCTACCAGGCCGGCACGCTGAGCGGCAATCCGATTGCCACCGCCTGTGGCCTCGAAACCCTGCGGCAGATTCAGCAGCCCGGTTTTTTTGACATGCTCTCGCGCAAGACGCGCACCCTGGTGGACGGCCTCAAGGCAGCCGCTGCCGCCAAGGGTGTGCCGTTCAGCGCCGACTGTGAAGGTGGCATGTTCGGTTTCTTCCTGTTCGGACAGTTGCCACAAAACTATGCCACCGTGATGACCACCGACAGCAAACGTTTCAACACCTTGTTCCACGGGCTGCTGGAGCGGGGGATCTACATTGCGCCGGCCTTGTATGAGGCCGGGTTTGTAAGCGCCGCACACAGCGATGATGACATTGTGCAAACCCTGTCCGCGGCAGCCGAGGTCTTTGACTTGTTATCACACAAGCAGCCGTAACCCTTTTGCCATAAAGCGCCAGACTCCTGGCACCTCGATACTCTTGAAACTGAACCGTATGAAACGCATCACTTTTTTGTCCACACTGCTGTGCAGCAGTCTGTGCTTCACCCTGCCGGGTCTGGCCTGGGCGGCAGCCCCCAATGTCACACTGGAAGCGGCACGCACCGCACTCGAGCAATCCAGCGCGTTGGTGGTAGACATCCGCGAACCCAGCGAACACGCCACAGGCGTGGCCAAAGGTGCCGTGCTGATGCCGATTGCGCAGATCTCCAAACGGCTGGGTGAACTGCCCAAACCCGGCGTCAAACCGCTGCTGGTGATCTGCAACACCCAAAACCGCTCCAGCCGCATCGTGGAGCAGTTGCAAGCCATGGGGTATAGCAATGCCAGCTATGTGGTGGGCGGCATGAGCCAGTGGGCGCAGCGCGGCTGGCCCATGGTGAAACCCTGATTTAGCTAAAAATCATAGCTTCTAACGCTTATTGGATAAGCGCTAGAACCTCTTTTGGCATGAATTTGGTGCTAGTGCCGGAAATGCCGCACGCCGCTGAACACCATGGCCACGCCACGTTCGTTGGCGGCGTCGATCACCTCCTGGTCGCGCATGGAGCCACCGGGCTGGATGACGCAGCTGGCACCGGCATCAACCACCACGTCGAGTCCGTCACGGAACGGAAAAAACGCATCACTGGCCACCGCGGTACCGGCCAGAGACAAGCCGGCGGCCTGCGCCTTGATGCTGGCAATGCGGGCCGAGTCCAGCCGACTCATCTGCCCGGCCCCGACACCCATGGTCATGCCGTCTTTGCAGAACACAATGGCGTTGCTCTTGACGTATTTGCCCACCTTCCAGGCAAACAGCAGGTCCTGCAGCTGCGCCTCGGTGGGGGCGAGCCGTGTCACCACCTTGAGGTCAGCCAGCGCCAGTTCGTGGTTGTCGGCGGTCTGCATCAACAGGCCCGAACCCACCCGTTTGACATCCATGGCGTTGCGGCCCTGTTGCCAGGCGCTGGCACCTCCCTGCGGCAGCGCGATTTTCAGAATCCGCACATTGACCTTGCTCTTGAACACGGCCAAAGCCTCGGGGGTGTAATCGGGCGCCATCAGCACCTCGACAAACTGCTTGGATATTTGCAGCGCCGCGCGCTCGTCCAGGGTGGTGTTGAGGGCAATGATGCCGCCAAAAGCCGACGTCGGGTCAGTCTGGAACGCCTTGCTGTATGCCTGCAGTGCATCCACCCCCACGGCCACGCCACAGGGGTTGGCGTGCTTGACGATGACACACGCCGCCCCACCCGAGGCGTCAAAACTCTTCACACATTCCCACGCCGCATCAGCATCGGCAATGTTGTTGTAGCTGAGCTCTTTGCCCTGCAACTGGTCGGCAGTCACCAGCGAACCCGGTGCCGGATACAGGTCACGATAGAACGCCGCGCTCTGGTGCGGGTTTTCGCCGTAACGCAGGTCCTGCAGTTTGATGAAATTGCTGTTGCTCTGCGCCGGAAACAGGTCCGGCACCGGGGTGTTGCCAGCCTCATCAAATTGAATGGCCGACAGGTAGTTGCTGATGGCAGCGTCGTACTGGGCGATGCGGTTGAAGGCCGACACGCTGAGGGCAAACTTGGTCTTGAGCGTGAGTTCCCCGCTGCCTTCCAGTTCCGCCAGCACCTGTGCGTATTGCGAGGCGTCGGTCAGCACCCCCACATCACGCCAGTTCTTGGCCGCGCTGCGCACCATGGCCGGGCCACCAATGTCGATGTTTTCGATCGCGTCCTCCAGCGTGCAGCCCGCCTTGGCGACCGTCGCCTCAAACGGATACAGGTTGACCACCAGCAGCTCGATGGTGTCGATGGCATAGGCCTTGAGTGAGGCCATGTGCTCGGGCAGGTCACGGCGCGCCAGCAGGCCGGCATGAACTTTAGGGTGCAGCGTCTTGACCCGTCCGTCCAGCATCTCGGGAAACCCGGTCAGTTGCGCCACCTCGGTCACCGGCAGACCCTTCTCAGCCAGCAGTTTGGCGGTACCTCCGGTGGAGAACAGCTTGACACCGAGCGCGTGCAACGCCTGGGCAAATTCAACAATACCGGTTTTGTCAGAGACAGAGATGAGTGCATTCATGATGGTGGATTGGAGCGAAACATGGGTTTGAAATACAGGGTGGTCTGGCGGCAGACAAGCTGCCCCAGCCTTCAGTCAATCAGCTTGTGGTCGAGCAGTTTCTTGCGCAAGGTGTTGCGGTTGAGGCCCAGCCACTGGGCGGCTTTGGACTGGTTGTTGTCGGTGCGCTGCATCACCAGCTCAAGCAGCGGCTTTTCGACCACCGACACCACCATGCCATACATGCTGTGCGGCTCGCTGTTGCCCAGATCGCGCAAATAGATTTCCAGATTGCTGCGCACGCAGTCAGCAATATGTGTCGGTTTCATAGTGAGGTCTCCATCTCGTTTTGTTTGTTTTGCATCGCTGCTGCCGGTGTCTGCGCTGGGACACGGTCAAGCCGCTCATTGAGTTCGTCAAAATAATCAGCCACCGCGTCAAGCTGCTCGCCACAATCGTCCAACGTGTTGAGGCGATCACGAAAGGCCTTGGCATCAGGCAGGTTTTTAACATACCATCCCACGTGTTTGCGCGCCGAGCGCACGCCCGCGTATTCACCGTACAGGTCGTAATGGTCCTGCAGATGCGCCAGCATCAGCTGTCTGAGCTCGCTCAGCAGCGGTGGCGCCAACAGGTCGCCGGTGGCCAGAAAGTGGGCCATTTCGCGAAAAATCCACGGACGGCCCTGCGCCGCGCGGCCAATCATCACCGCGTCAGCCCCGGTGGCGGCGAGCACTTCGCGTGCCTTGTGGGCGCTGTCGATGTCGCCATTGGCGACCACCGGAATACGCACCGCCGCCTTGACCTGCGCAATGGTGGCGTACTCGGCTTGGCCACGATAGGCCTGCTCGCGTGTACGGCCATGCACGGTCAGCATGGCCACACCAGCGGACTCGGCGGCGCGGGCGATGCTGACCGCATTGCGCTGGGTCGCTGCCCAGCCGGTACGCATCTTCAGCGTGACCGGCACACCGCGGGGGGCGCAGGCCTGCACCACTGCCGACACAATTTGCAGCGCCAATGCCTCGTCCTGCATCAGCGCCGACCCGGCCCACTTGTTGCAGACCTTTTTGGCCGGGCAGCCCATGTTGATGTCGATCACCTGAGCGCCGTGGTCGATATTGTGCCGGGCGGCATCCGCCATCATCTGTGGCTCGGTGCCGGCAATCTGCACCGCAATCAGCCCGGGTTCACCCTCATGGTTGGCCCGGCGCGAGGTCTTGAGCGAGGTTTGCAGGTCTGGCCGGCTGGTGATCATTTCGCTGACCGCATAACCGGCACCCAACTGCTTGCACAAACGGCGAAAGGGCAGATCCGTCACCCCGGCCATGGGTGCGACAAACAGGCGGTTGGGCAAGGTGTAGGGGCCGAGGTTCATGCTGCGCACATTCTATCTGCTTAAAATTTCAGCAACTCAACCTTGCCGCTTCATGCCCTGGCCGCGACTGTCTACACTGCGGCCTCCATGGACGCCTGGCTGGAAATCCTTCTCTCAACGCTTGCCCTGCCCAAATTCGGACTGAGCACGGTGTTTGTGGTGGCGTTCATTTCGGCGACCTTGCTGCCATTGGGCTCGGAACCCGCCGTCTTTGGCCTGGTCAAACTCAATCCGGATTTGTTCTGGAGTGCCATTGCGGTGGCCACAGCGGGCAACACCCTGGGTGGCGCGGTCAGCTGGTGGATGGGGCTGGCGTCGCACAAGGTGGTGGACCGCTACCACCATTCAGACCACCATCTGCGCGCCCTGGCCTGGCTGGAGAAGCTCGGCCCCAAAGCCTGCCTGCTGGCCTGGCTGCCCCTGGTGGGCGATCCGCTGTGCGCGGTGGCGGGCTGGCTCAAGCTGCCGTTCTGGCCTTGTCTGGCCTATATGGCCGTCGGCAAAGCCCTGCGTTATCTGCTGATGACGGCGTTCCTGCTGGAACTGTTTCCTTCTGTCATTAACCTTTTTTCATAGCATGAAAGTATTGATGATAAAGCGCTGGAGGCGTGAATAATCACGAACTGAACAGGAAGTTCATGACGTCGCCGTCTTTCACCACATACTCCTTGCCCTCGCTGCGCATCTTGCCGGCATCCTTGGCCCCCTGCTCGCCCTTGAAGGCAATGAAGTCGTCATAGGCGATGGTCTGGGCGCGGATATAACCCTTCTCAAAATCAGTATGGATCACGCCCGCGGCCTGCGGGCCGGTATCGCCTTTGCGGATGGTCCAGGCGCGCACCTCCTTGACGCCCGCGGTGAAATAGGTCTGCAGACCCAGCAGGTCGTAAGCGGCACGGATCAGCCGGTTCAGCCCCGGCTCGTGCAAGCCCATTTCTTCGAGAAACAGCAGCCGGTCTTCGTCACTCATGTCGGCCATCTCGGCCTCGAGTTTGGCGCTGATCGCCACCACCGGGGCATTTTGTGCGGCGGCGTAATCTTTCAGCCGGTCCAGGTAGGGGTTGTGCTCAAACCCGTCTTCGGCCACGTTGGCCACAAACATCGCCGGTTTGGCCGTGATCAAAAAGAACTGTTTCAACAGCGGCAGGTCTTCTTTGGAAAAGTCGAGCGTGCGCACCGGCTTGGCTTCGTTCAGCGCGGCCTGGCAGCGCTCCAGAATGGCCACCAGCTTGGCCGCTTCCTTGTCGCCGCCAGATTTGGCGACCTTCTGGTAACGCGCCAAAGACTTCTCAACTGTGCTCAGGTCGGCCAGGCACAACTCGGTCTGGATGACTTCAATGTCAGAGATCGGATCGACCCGGCCCGCCACATGCACCACGTTGTCGTCTTCAAAACAGCGCACCACGTTCACCGTGGCATCGGTCTCGCGAATATGCGCCAGAAACTTGTTGCCCAGGCCCTCACCGGTGCTGGCACCCGCCACCAGACCGGCGATGTCGACAAACTCGACGATGGCGCGCTGGATTTTCTGCGGGTTGACAATGGCCGCGAGCGCATCAAGCCGCGCATCGGGCACTTCCACAATGCCGACATTGGGCTCGATGGTGCAAAAGGGGTAGTTTTCTGCCGCAATACCCGCTTTGGTCAGCGCGTTGAACAGGGTCGATTTACCGACGTTGGGCAAGCCCACGATGCCACATTTCATAAAAATCCTCCAAAATCAATACGCGATGGCAGCTCGAACCCCATGTGCACAGGGTTTCAGCGCCTATGCGCGCAGGCAACATGGAAAAAAGGGGGACAGGACAGACACCCCTGCCCGCCCTCTGGCTGCGCCTGTCCTGATGTCAGTCCCACAAGATGGGTGGCGATTGTAATGATCCGTGCGTTTTGGCCGAAACCCGCCATGGACGCCCACCCAGGAGGTTCCGACTAGCCCAAAAACTTGCTCCAGGTGCCAATGTTGTACACATTCTGGTAGCCATTTTTTTTCAGCAGGAACCTGGCCATGCCGCTGCGAGTGCCACTGGCGCAGCAGACCACCACCGGCGCGGTTTTGGGAATCTCGCTGAGGCGGCTGCCCAGTTCCTGCAGGGGGATGTTGATGGTGCCTGGGGCGTTGCCATGTGCAAATTCACCCGCAGAGCGCACATCCACCAGGGTTGCGCCTTTCAACTTGAGTTCTGGCAACATGGCGACCACCCGCCTGGAGTTCCACCACTTGTAGCCAAACCAGAGCACCAGTGCCATGAAGGGCCAGTACTGCCCGAATAAATTCCCGATATCCATAAAACTCCTCACTTGACGCAAAAAACCGCAGTATCGGTGAGTTGAATCAGCACTCCTACAATTCAGACATGACACATCATTTTGATATTTGCATCCGTGGTGGTGGCATTGTGGGGCACACGCTGGCGCTGCTGCTGGCGCGTGAGCGCCTGCGTGTCGGCTTGGTCACCCAAAGCCCCGCCGTGACCGGCACGCCGGCGCCCGACGTGCGCGCCTATGCACTCAACGCCAAGTCGCAGGCTCTGCTGGAGTCAGTACGCTGCTGGCCCGATGCCCATCACGCCACCGCTGTGACCCACATGTGTGTACGGGGTGACGATGGGGGAGAAGTGAATTTCTCGTCGCTTGATCTGGATGTTGCGGCCCTGACCTGGATTGTCGATGTGCCGGCACTGGAGGCCCAGCTGGCTGAGGCGGTGCGTTTTCAGCCACAGATCGAGTTGCTTGAGGCGCCAGTGCCGGCCACGTTGACCGTGGTGTGTGAGGGCAAGGCCAGCCGTAGTCGAGAGGAACTCGGGGTTGAATTTGTGGTGTCGCGCTACCCGCAGCACGCCATTGCAACCCGCCTGCAATGTGAGTTGCCCCACGCACAGATGGCACGCCAGTGGTTCACGCCCGGCGAAATTTTGGCGTTTTTGCCTTTGCAAGGATCACAAGGCCATGAAGTGGCGATCGTGTGGTCGGTGCAGGAAGCGCGGACACAAGACTTGCTGGAGGCCAGCGAGGAAGATTTTTGTGCCGAGTTGCAAGACATCAGTGGCGCTTGTCTGGGCAAACTGGCGCTCAGTGGTCCGCGCAAGGCCTGGCCGCTACAGTCGGCTCAAGCCAGTCGCTGGATCGGCCACACCCTGGGCCAGGCCTGGGCGCTGGCAGGTGATGCGGCGCACAACGTGCATCCGCTGGCCGGGCAGGGCCTGAACCTGGGCTTGGGCGATGTGGCCGAGTTGGCGGCCGTCCTGCATGGCCGCGAATACTGGCGAAGCGTGGCTGACCACAAGCTGCTGCGCCGCTACGAGCGGGCGCGCCGCACCGAGGTGACTGCCACCGCGGCGGCCATGGACACCTTGCAGCAGCTGTTTTACAAAGATGGCAACACCTGGCAAAACCTGCGCAACTGGGGCATGAAGGGGTTCGAGCGCAGCGGATTTGCCAAAGAACGCGCCGCGCGTTATGCCATGGGCCTGTAATCAAGATTGAACCAATCCTTATGAAATCACTTCACATGACCCTGCTGGGCTGCGCTTTGCTGCTGAGCAGCGGGCTGCAGGCGCAGGAAGCGGCCATTCGCAAAAACCTGGCCGAGCGCATACCGCAGCTGGAAAAAATTGATGAGGTGAGCAAGACACCGGTCGATGGGCTGTTTGAAGTGCGCGTCAACGGCACGGACATCTACTACACCGACTCCCAGGCCAACTACCTGATCCAGGGCAATCTGATCGATACCAAGCAGCGGCGCAACCTCACCGAAGAGCGGGTGGATAAGTTGACCGCCATTGTGTTTGATGATTTGCCGCTCAAGGATGCCTTTACCATCGTGCGCGGCAATGGCAAACGCAAACTTGCGGTGTTCGAAGACCCCAACTGCGGTTACTGCAAACGCTTTGAAGAGGGCCTGCAAAAGGTCAACAACATCACCATCCACATGTTTTTGTATCCGGTGCTGGGGCAGAAATCTATCGAGACCTCGAAAAACATCTGGTGCGCCAAAGACAAGGGCAAAGCCTGGCAGGACTGGATGCTCAACGATGTGGAACCCGCCGCTGCCAAATGCGACACCCAGGCCGTCGATCGCAATGTCAAGCTGGGCAAAAAGTACAAGGTCACGGGGACACCCACGCTGGTGTTTGCCGATGGCTCCCGGGTCCCCGGTGCCATTGGTGCTGACCAGGTGGAACAACGTCTGACACTGGTGACCAACCCCAAATGACAGCTGCCACGCGGTCTGTGCGCGCCCCGACTGTCTGCTACGCGGTGGCGGTGCACAGCCTGCACGCCCATTTGTTCGCGATCACCGTGACCATCACACGACCGGCGGCACGGCAGGTGGTCAGCCTGCCGACCTGGATTGCCGGCAGCTACCTTTTGCGCGAGTTTTCCAAACACCTGCAAGGTCTGCAAGCGCGCCAGGACGGCAAGGCGCTCACCGTGCAACAGCTTGACAAATGCACTTGGCAGATCGACTGTCAACCCGGCAAAACGCTGGCACTGAGCTACATGGTGTATGCGCTGGATGCCTCGGTACGCACCGCCTGGCTGGACACCGAACGCGGTTTTTTCAACGGAACCAGTGTGTGCCTGAAGGTGCACGGTCAGGAAGGGCGGCCACACCGGCTGCAGGTGATCAACGATGGCTTGCCCGCTGACTGGCAAATGGCGTGCAGCCTGCGCGCCGAAACCACCGCAGCCAATGGTTTTGGCAGCTATGTGGCAGGGGATTACGATGAGCTTGTGGATTCGCCGGTGGAGTTGGGGGCGTTCTGGAGCGGCTCCTTTGCGGCAGGGGGCATTGTGCACCGGCTGGTGGTGGCCGGCGCCCCGGCCAGTTTTGATGGTGAACGCCTGCTCAAGGACACCCAGGCGATTTGTGAAACAGAGATCAGCTTCTGGCATGGTCATGGCCGCCGAACCAGGCGATCAAAACCAGGGCATGACCGCTATGTCTTCATGCTCAGTGCCACAGACAATGGTTATGGCGGCCTGGAGCACCGCCACAGCACTGCGCTGATTTGCAAGCGCTCGGATCTGCCAAAGCGAGACCAGGCGACAGATTTGGCTGCGACTGACGGCTACACCACCCTGCTTGGCCTGATCAGCCACGAGTACTTTCACACCTGGAGCGTCAAACGACTGCGCCCGGCAGAATTTGCAAGCTATGACTACAGCCGCGAGAACTACACCGAGCTGTTGTGGTTTTTTGAGGGGTTTACCAGCTACTACGACGACTTGCTGTTGCGCCGCGCCGGCTTGATCGATGATGCCACCTACCTCAATCTGCTGGCAAAAACCATCCACCAAGTCCTGCAAACGCCCGGGCGGCAACTGCAAAGTGTGGCACAGGCAAGTTTTGATGCCTGGATCAAATACTACCGTCCTGACGAAAACACGGTGAACGCCACTGTCAGTTACTACACCAAAGGGGCACTGGTGGCCCTGTGTCTGGACCTGAGTCTGCGCCAAAGTGGCCGCACCAGCCTGGACGCCGTGATGCGCGAACTTTGGTCGCGCTGCCAGGGTGGCCCCATGACGGAGGCCGATCTGCTGGCAACGCTGCAAGCGCTGTCGGGGCAGTCTTTTGCCGCTCAGCTGACCGATTGGGTCCACGGCACCGACGATCTGCCGGTGCAGCCGTTGTTGCAGAGCCTGGGGATCGCCTACACCGAAGAGAAGGCACTCTGGGCCGATCAGTTGGGACTGCGGGTGAGTGAACAGGGTGGCATTCGCATCAAATCGGTGCTGCGTGACAGTGTTGCAGAGCAAGCGGGTTTTGCGGCCGGTGACGAATGGCTTGGCATTGAGGTGGGCCAGGGTCACCCGGCGCAAGGCTGGCGAATGAACAAACTCGACGACCTGGCGCTGTACCTTGGCGACCAGCAGAACTTTACTGCGCTGGTGGCGCGCGACCAACGCCTTTGCCATTTGAAGGTCAAGCTGACGCTGACAGCCAAGTTGGTCAAACTGGGCGTCAACGACCTGGCCTTGGCCACACCCTGGCTGGCCGGAACGGCGGTATAACACGACAACTCACCAACCAAGAGACCCCACCATGAACTACGAACTGATCACTGTGCGCACCGAGGCCAGCAAAGTCGGCATCATCACCCTGAACCGCCCCAAACAGCTCAACGCCCTCAACGACCAGTTGATGACCGAGCTGGGTCAAGCCCTGCAGGCATTTGATGCCGATACGGCCATCGCCTGCATGATTGTCACGGGCAGCGAAAAGGCGTTTGCCGCAGGGGCCGACATTGGCGGCATGGCCCAATACAGTTTCGCCGACGTTTACAAGGGTGACTTCATTACCCGCAACTGGGAGCAAATCCGCGCGGTGCGCAAACCGGTCATCGCAGCAGTGAGTGGTTTTGCCCTGGGTGGTGGCTGTGAGCTGGCGATGATGTGTGACTTCATCATCGCGGCCGACAACGCCCGGTTTGGGCAGCCCGAGATCAAATTGGGCATCATCCCCGGGGCCGGCGGCACGCAGCGTCTGCCCCGGGCGGTTGGCAAGGCCAAAGCCATGGACCTGGCATTGACCGGCCGCATGATGGATGCCACAGAGGCCGAGCGGGCGGGTCTGGTCAGTCGTGTGGTGCCGTTGGACAAACTGATGGACGAGGCACTGGGCGCTGCACTGATGATCGGTGAGTATTCTCAAATTGCCACCATCGCCGCCAAAGAGTCGATCAACCGCGCCTTTGAAAGTGGTTTGAGCGACGGTGTGATGTTTGAGCGACGGCTGTTTCACGCCCTGTTTGCCACGGCTGACCAGAAAGAAGGGATGGACGCGTTTGTGAGCAAACGCAAGGCCGTTTTCACGCACAGCTAAGCCAGCCATATACCCCTGAGGTTGGCAAACCATCCGGGTCTTACCAGCAAAAAGAGGCCCCGATACATGGCTATAATGCTGCCTCGCTGGTGATATAGCTCAGTTGGTTAGAGCGCAGCATTCATAATGCTGATGTCGGTGGTTCAAATCCACCTATCACCACCAGTCATTTTTAGCCAAACTCTTTTCAGTTTGGCTTTTCTTTTTCTAAATCCCCAACGTTTTCAAACACTTACAGCAGCTGCCACTTGAGTGTTTTGCTACTAAATTTGTGCCATTTTGGGCCACCGTAGGCTGCACTTCACACTCTGAGCTGAGTCATCCCAATGTAGTCTGAAAAGCGATGTGATATGGCACAGCAATTGAAGGTTGCCCAATGAGACAGCCAAGCGGTACGTCAAACAAGTGCATATTCATTTTCTTGAAGTCTCTTCGTTAGAGGGCAATCTCCAACTGCCCTGGCTCGAGCATCAAAAACTGGGCGAATCGGCCTTCTTTGCGATTGCCGTCGTCACTGACGATGATAATTTTTGGCGCTCCATCAATGACTGCCGGGCATAGTCCTTCCGCGCGCTCCAAACTTGGCAAGCCTGCAACTGAGACGCGCCGTGCGGGTGCATCGGGTTGGCCGCTCCAGAACCAAAGCCCGAACGCCTCTTGTCCACGAGAGGCTGGACCGCTGATAAGAAGGTAACCATTTATCGAGGCAACGAAGGTCATCCCGCGAATTCCCTGTCCACCAAGATCCAGTAGCTGAAGAGTTGCTGCGACCTTTGGCGGCGCTTCGATTTCAAACATCTCCGTTGGATTCTCAACGCTGGCAACAATGGCAAAGCTGCCCTGCAAAGGGCTGCGAAAACCCAGCAATAACCTTTGCCGGTCCGCGCTGATCTCCAGCGCTTCGATGTTGAGTCCGTCGCCAGACTTGACGTCTTCAAATCGCGCGGCGCTAGCAAGCAGTGGATGCGCCGCGATCAAGGCACGTTTGAGCCCATCCACCACGACCATATCGGTCACCCGATCACCCTCGATACGAAAGCGCACCAATCTTCCACGTGCCTTCTTCTCGTCGCCATCTTCGGTGCGCGAATGCGATGTGACCGCGTACAGGTAACCCAGGTTATCTATCGCAAGCCCTTCGAGGTCGTCAAGTTTCCAGAACGGGTTGCTGGATTGAAACCACCCAGGTCCCAGTGGTTTGCTTTCAAAATCGTTTTCCAAGCCAATGTTGACCAGGCTGAAGGAGTGCTGCTTTTCATCTTCAACCACCAGGAAACGCCCGTCTGCAAGTTGCTGAATCGCAGAGGGTTCGTACAGGCCCGTCATGCGCAGAAATGTGGGAACGGAACTGGTCTTCATGACCGTCATTTTGTCTCAATAAAAACTTTGGGTTGGCAGGTATCTGTCTAGAACACGACTCTGGCGTTTGCCTCGCGTACTGCGTGCCTCGGCCGGTGGTGATGTCGGATGACTTGAAGGCGGCGTCAGCCGAGTACTTAAATTCCGTTTGTGCCCCGGCCAAGGTTGTTCAAGGTCAAAGCGAGGGCAAGGGAATTTCACGACACTATCGACCATGAGCGATTCTTTACAAGGCAGTCATGATCTCAGAAACATCAAAGTGCTGGTGATTGATGATGACCCCATCATCCGCGAGTTTCTCGAAACCACCCTGAAAAACCTGCATGTTCAAGCGATTCGAAGCTGTGCTGACGGGTTCGATGCGCTAAAGGTGATGGCAAGCTTTTCACCGTCGGTGATATTGACGGACATTCACATGAAACCCATCGACGGCTTTGAGTTTGTTCGACGATTGCGAGCTGATATCAATCCGGTGCGCCGGGACATCCCCGTCATCTTCCTGAGCTCCGACTCCAGCCCTGATACGCTAAAAAGTGCTCTACCCCTGCATGCAAGTGGTTACATCGTGAAGCCACCCTGTGCTGAAACGCTCAGGGCAAAGCTTGTGCATGCCATGCATCCCCACTATTGAGTGGCTTCTAGTAAGGCAAAGGCCATCCGCATGTGAGACATTTGCGGCAGGACTGCCCACGCTACTGGCCACCCTGCATCTGACCCGACATGAGCGTCACGACCCCGGCTTGGCCGTCTGAACTACCCGTACCAGTGAATTTGCCACATCCTTGGCCAAGATGGCACGGTAGTTCACCGGGACGAGTGGCCGCCGGCGGCGAGTTAGCCACACGCGAATCCCCTCGCCCGTACGGTCAGTTTGGCCGAGAACTTTCCTGTTGCCGTCCAGCAATGAAGGCCGAGCAATCACCAAACTTGTCAACCCCATGCTGGATAGGGCATATTCCATCTCACCTTTGACACGGTTGTAGAAAACTGCTTGACGTCAACTATCCTGACCGCTCGGCGACAACTATCCTGGCCGGTGGAAGCGGGGGATGAATTCAATGCGTTATTTGGTTGAGTTGGCCTTTCTCGCTGGTGTTGTCATGGCCTGCGCTGAA
>NZ_JAGPBB010000106.1 GCF_018063565.1 Rhodoferax sp. | reverse complement strand
GATTGAGATTCTGGGTGTATTGCTCGAGTGGCGACGCCTTTTCGTTCTTTTCCGAACCGCCTTCTTCAGCCTCAGCCGGGTTCTCGCTGGCCTTGGTCGGCTCGGGCGGATCACTCTTCTTGATGCCATGGGCTATAAAGTTCACGACATCCAGTCGGGTCACCCCCTGCTGGTGCAGGTAATACACCGCATGAGAGTCTTTCTCGCCAAAAATCGCCACCAGCACGTTGGCGCCTGTCACCTCTTTTTTTCCACTGCCAGTGGACTGCACATGCATGATGGCACGCTGGATCACACGCTGGAAACCCAGCGTCGGTTGGGTGTCCACGTCGTCACTGCCAGCCACCTGGGGCGTGTTGTCCTTGATGAAGGTGACCAGCGACTTGCGCAGATCATCAATATTGGCAGAACAGGCGCGCAACACCTCGGCGGCACTCGGGTTATCCAACAGAGCCAGCAACAGGTGCTCCACGGTGATGAATTCGTGCCGCTGCTGGCGTGCCTCAACAAAGGCCATATGCAGACTGACTTCCAGTTCTTGGGCAATCATGAGATTCCTTAAATAGCTTTGTTTCGGGACTGACTTTAATCTGAATTCACTTTGGCACGGCGACAAAAGGAATTACCCACTCAGGAATCGACCGGCTCAGACACACATTGCAAGGGGTGCCCCGCCTTGTTGGCGGCGTCCAGCACCTGATTGACCTTGGTGGCAGCCACATCTTTGGTGTAAACACCACACACGCCGCGCCCGTCAAGGTGAATTTTCAGCATGATCTGCGTGGCGGTCTCCAGATCCTTGCTGAAAAACTCCTGAATCACGATCACCACAAACTCCATTGGGGTGTAGTCATCATTGAGCATCACGACCTGGTGCATTCTGGGTGGTCGGGTGCGCTGGGTACGGCGCTCCAGCACCACCGCGCCTCCCGCGTCTTCGGGTGGCGTGATGGGGCGCTGAGGAATCGGTTGAGGAGGTTTGCTGGCCATGCTTTCATTCTATCGGGCCGCTATTGGCTTCACATGCATCAGTGAAATGCCGGCGATCACTCAGTTTTCAAGCGCTGCCCCGTGATTAATCAGCCAGAGCTCAACCTGAGCCGGATCGTGCAGCGTGCGTACCGACGCAAACGCATGCTGCGCCTGCGGGTAGCTGCGCTGCAGCAGATACAGCCATTGCTTGAGTCGACCTGCCTGTTGACGCGGCGTCAGATGCAGCTTCACCAGTTGCCAGAAGTCCGCAATCAGTGGCAGCAACCCCGACCAGTCCAGCCCCGGCACTGGCATGGCCGCATCAACCGCAGCGATTTCCAGCGCCAGGCCTGGCCGTGCCACCATGCCACGCCCAAGCATCAACGCGTGACAACCCGACTGCTCGCGGCATGCCAGGGCGTCGGCCACATTCCAGATCTCTCCGTTGGCGATCAGGGGAAGCTTGACCACCTGACGAATTTCGCCCACTCGGTGCCAATAGGCGGGTGGGCGATACGCCTGCACTTGGGTGCGCGCGTGCACCACCAGCTCACTGGCACCGCCTGCCTCGATCGCCAGCGCACATGCCTCGGCGCGGGCATCGTCATGCAAACCCAGCCGCATTTTGGCGGAGACCGGTACCGGCAAAGGCACGGCGCGCCGCACGGCACTGACAATCTGATACAAAAGCTCGGGGTCGTCGAGCAACGCAGCGCCACCGCGATGCCGATTCACAACCTTGGACGGGCAGCCAAAGTTCAGATCAATACCGGCACCACCCATGGCCGCTAGTCGGGCCGCGTTGTCGGCCAGACAGGCGGGGTCAGAACCGAGCAATTGCGGACGCACCGGCACCCCGCTGGCAGTTTTGCTGTCGTGCAACAGTTCCGGCATTAACCGCAGCAACACGCGTTCGGGCAACAGGCTGTCGGTGATGCGAATGAATTCGGACACGCAGCGCTCCACGCCGCCGACACGAGTCAGGATATCGCGCAACACAAAATCCAGCAACCCCTCCATTGGGGCCAACAACAGGTGCGTGGGAACATTGGGGTTCATGACCCGACGATTGTCGCGGCCTTTGACAGGGCTGCGTCGGCTCACTACATTAGCGGCTCGGACACCAACACCAAACCACTGGAGACACCCCATGGCCATCAAAGTCAACATCGATCTGGGTTACGAATTTGCCGTCAAGGCCGACTTTCAAACCGTTTTTTCCACCTTGTCCGACGTACCCAAATCGGCCAGTTTTTTCCCCAAGGTCGACCAACTGATTGACATGGGTGACGGGGTTTACCGCTGGGAAATGGCCAAAATCGGGCTGGCACAGGTCAACCTGCAAACCATCTATGCGTCCAAGTATGTCGCCAACCAGGCCAAAGGCAGCGTGGTGTGGACACCCGTGCCAGGCGTCGGCAACGCGCTGGTATCGGGCAACTGGAAAATTGTGGACAAGAAGAAGTCCACACACCTGACTTTTCATTCCGAAGGCGAGCTCACACTGCCCTTGCCAGGTCTGATGAAAATGGTGGTTGGACCGGTGGTTGAGGCCGAATTTGAGAAGATGGTTGAGCAATACATTGACAACCTGACCAAGCACTTCGGTGGTGAAGTCTGAGTTCCTGCTGGTGCGCCTGTCAGGATGCCTGAGTTTGCTGTGCGCCACTCAAGGTGGCAGCCTCTCGCAACTTCTGCTGCAGCCTTTTGGCCAGGGGCAAGGCTGAATCAAAGCTCAAGGCGTTGATGGACTGCCCCAATGTGGCGACATCAGCAGCCAGCCTGCTTTGGCCCAGCAACGGCAAAAGCTGCGAAAAACAATCCAGTGCATCAAATTTGTGCATTTTCAGCAGGGGCTCAAGTTGCGAAAGAACTTGGTCGGCCAACGCCCGGGTGGACTCTGACACAGGTTCCAGGCGTTGCTCGCGCACCTGCGCCCGCAGCGCAGGCGCTGAACTGGCATCTGGCCGATTGGCGGATTGCTGCTCCACGGCCCGATTCAGCCATTGCCGCAACACGGTCTGCAGCACAGCGCTATCGAGTGGTTTGGTCAAAAAATCGTCCATACCGACACTTAAACAGTGCTGGCGATCCTCCTCAAAAGCATCGGCCGTCAACGCAATGATGGGTAGATGGGACAAATGAAGCCTCGCCTCCCATTGCCGAATGACCTGCGTGGCGGTGTACCCATCCATCACCGGCATATGCAGATCCATCAACACCAAGTCGGGGCGCAAGCCTTGCTGAAGCACCGCAACGGCTTGTTGACCATCGGGCACAAGGGTATGGGACAACCCCAACTTGCCCAGCAGAGCCACGATGACGGCACTATTGACCGCGTTGTCTTCTGCGATCAGCACATGGCCATGCAAGCTGCAGCCGGCATGGGGCGCCACTGTTGGTTCCGCCGAGCCAGCCCCAGGTCCATATGCAGCGGTGTGCATTGCCACTAAAGGCCCTTGTGCTCGCTCTGCCCGCACCCGAAACCAGAAGCGCGAACCTTCCGACACCCGACTTTCCACACCCGCCTCTCCGCCCATGGCCAAAGCCAGACTTCGCACGATGGACAGACCCAGGCCGGAGCCGCCAAACTGCCGCGTCGTGGAACTGTCAGCTTGCGAGAAGGGCTGAAACAGCAGGTGCTGCTTGTCGGCAGCAATGCCGATCCCGGTGTCCTGGACGACAAATTCGAGTAAGGCACCCTGTGTGTCGGATGCCAGCTCTGTAGCCAGGATGTCGACCCGTCCGTGTGGCGTGAACTTGATGGCATTTCCGACCAGATTGGACAACATCTGGCGCAGACGCAAGGCATCGCCGCGGTAATGTTGTCCCGGTGCACCCTGCCAAGTGCCATTGAGCTGCAAACCGCTGGTTCTGGCCGCCCCTGCGAAGAGACTTTGCACATGGGTCAACAGCTCAGCCGGACAAAATGCACTGGCGTCTGGTTCAAACCGCCCGGCCTCAACCTTGGACAGATCCAGAATGTCATTGAGCAGAACCATCAGGGTCTGGCCACTGGCCAAAATGGTGTTCGCGTAATCCCGTCGCTCCTTGATGCTCAGCCCTGGCATCAGCAGCAACTGGGCCATGCCCAGAATGCCATTCATGGGTGTGCGGATCTCGTGGCTCATCGTGGCCAAAAAACGGCTCTTGGCCAGGCTTGCCGCCTCCGCTTCGGCACGCGCGACTTCAAGTTGTCGCTCAGCTCGCACACGCTCGGTCATATCCCGGGCCAATCCAAACAAGGCGGCTTGCGCGTTCCATTGGCCAGGAACCACCCGCGTCTCCACCGCAATCAATTCGCCGGTTTTGGCGCAAAGCGGTACCGGGCAATGTGTCGTGGTTCCGGCCAGCATCTCCCCAACGATACGCATCACTTCCTCGCGCCGATCCTCAGGATGCACATGCAACACCGCGACACCGTCGAGCTCACCTTCCTGGTAGCCCAGCCGGCGGTTCACATAGTCGTTGACGAACAGGATGTTGCCCTGTAGATCGAGCACAAACAAAAAGTCCTCAATGCTGTTGTAAAACGCGCGGAAGTTGGCTTCACTCTCAACAACGCGAGCGTCGGCCAGCTTGCGCAAAGTGATGTCACGCGAAGAGTTGAACAACAGATCCTGCCCGTCCACCCGAACCGGTGAACTGCTGATCTCAACATCGATCACCCGGCCGTCCTTGCACCGATGACGTGTCTCGAAAACCGACTGTTTGTCCGCTGCAAACAAACGTTGAACCCACGGACCCAGCAGAGCCTGCGGAAAACCAACGTCCCATCCCGTCACATGCATGCCAATCACCTCGTCAGGGGTGTAACCCAACATGGTACAGAAGGAGTTGCTGGCCTCCACGACCTTACCTTCAACATCCAGAATATGGATGCCGTCACTGGCGTAGCGCAGGATCGTGCGGATTTTTTCAGTCTCGCGGTTTAAGTCGGTCTGTGCCTGACGATGCTGCGCCAGTTCACGCATCAATTGCAGGGTATTGCTGGACAAGGTGCCATAAATGGACAGGATGATGTCGATCAGAGATCGCGTGGCACCGCCCATCTGCTCCTGTGCGCGCTGTTTGGCTGCGGCCAGTGGCAAACCACTTTCAATCGCAAGCACGGTGTGCGCCATCAAGCGGTCGGTTTCCAGAATATGCGACGCCAGCCAGCGTGCCAGAAAACCTAGAGCATCTTCAGCCACCTGTGCCAGGGGCCGTGCGTTCTGATCTGCCTTGAGACGCGATACCTTCTCGACAAATTGGGCGTGTGTCGCGCGGTGCTTGATCTCAGAAACATCGTCTGCAAAATACCGGTGCCAGATGGCCTCTTCAGTTTCAAAGTGGTAGACGGTGTAGGCGGACAACTCTTCAAACACCGCATTCAACTGGCTCAGATCATCGCGAAAGGCGACATGACTGGCCAACTTGTTGAGCAGATCGACCAGCTTGCGGTGCTGCTGATCCACTTCGAGAAGGCCAGTATTGAAATTGTCGTCCCAGGGAAAGATATCAATGGCGGTGTTGGTCAACATGCTAAAACGACTTCAAGATAGCGCTATGCTATTCAATGCAGTAGCAAAGAACGCTTACCCAATAGGCGCTAGAGACTAAAACTCTATGACACTCTGGCCCTGATGCGCTGTACCAGCGAAACCACACCCAACGCGGCAGCACCTGCCATAAGCCCGACACCAAGCGTCAGCAGCATATTGGTAAGCGGAGCCAAGGCTCCCGTCGCAGCGCTCAACGACTCCAACAAATGGCCAACGTCGTGCCAGCCATGGGCCAAAATGCCGCCCCCCACCAGAAACATCGCCAGTGTGCCCAGAAATGACAAGGCCTTCATCAGCCAGGGTGCCAGCCAAAGCAGCCCGCGACCGGCTGTGCGTGCCAGGGCAGAGCTGCGTTGGCTCAGCAACAGCCCCAGATCGTCGATCTTCACAATGGCCGCCACCAAGCCATACACCCCCACGGTCATTAGCACGGCAACACCGGCCAGTACCGTGAGCCGGGTCATGAACGGACTGGCCGCCACAGTTCCCAGGGTGATGACAATGATCTCGATCGACAGGATGAAGTCGGTGCGGATGGCACCTTTGATCTTTTCCTTTTCCAGCGCCAGCACATCCACCGACTCATCACGCAGGGCTTGCACCAGCGCATGGTGGGCCTGAGCGTCTTCGCTAGCGCTGTGCAAAAACTTGTGGGCGACTTTCTCGAAACCTTCAAAGCACAAAAACAGCCCCCCGGCCATCAACAGCGGCGTGATGGCCCACGGCGCTATAGCGCTGAGCAACAGGGCACCCGGTACCAAAATCAGCTTGTTGACAAACGAGCCCTTGCAAACCGCCCACACCACCGGCAGCTCGCGATCAGCCTTGACGCCAGTGACCTGCTGTGCATTGAGGGCCAGATCATCGCCCAGTACACCAGCCGTCTTCTTGGCAGCCACTTTGGTCAGCACCGCCACGTCATCCAGCACGGTGGCGATGTCATCCAACAAAACAAGCAAACTACTGGCCATCAGATTCAACTCCGGGAATTTAAGACGAAAGCCTTTTTTATGGCGCATTGTCGTTGATCCTCTGCCTCGGGTGATCGGCCAGACAGGTTCGATAATGGTGGCCCAGCAAAATTGGAGAGTGTCTTTATGCAGCGCGTTTGTATCAGCAGTACCGGCCTGTTTGTGCCGCCATTCACCATCAGCAACGCCGAGCTGGTGGACACCTTCAACCGGTTTGCCGATCTGGACAATGCCGCACACGCCACCGAGATTGCCCAGGGCAGCCGCACGCCGGTGCCCCACTCCAGCGTCGAGTTCATTGAGAAGGCTTCAGGCATCCACCAGCGCTACGTCCTTGAAAAAACCGGCGTGCTCGACCCTACGCGGATGCGCCCACGTTTTGCGCCGCGCCCGGACAACGCCCTGTCGTTGATGGCAGAGATTGCGGTGGCCGCCGCAACGGACGCCCTGCAACAGGTCGGCAAATCCGCCGCCGATGTGGACGGTGTGATCTGCGCTGCAGCCAATATGCAACGCGCATACCCTGCCATGGCGGTGGAAATTCAGCATGCGCTGGGAGTGGGTGGTTTTGGTTTTGACATGAATGTGGCCTGTTCCTCCGCCACATTTGCCATTGAAATGGCAGCCAACGCCGTGAAGACCGGCTCCGCCAGGGCGGTTTTGATCGTCAACCCCGAGATCACCTCGCCGCACCTGGCCTGGAAGGACCGCGACTGCCACTTCATTTTTGGCGATGTGTGCACGGCGATTCTGGTGGAACGACTGGAGGGCGCCGCGCCCGGTTCTTTTGAGATCCTGGGCACCAAACTGCAGACCCAGTTTTCCAACAACATCCGCAACAACGCCGGCTTCATGTCGCGCAGCGAAGACCGCAACCCGGACGACCGCGACCAGTTGTTCTACCAGGAAGGACGCAAGGTGTTCAAGGAAGTCTGCCCAATGGCTGCCGAGCACATGAGCTCCCATCTGGCTGCGCTCGACCTGGTGCCCAGCGATGTGCGGCGATTCTGGCTGCATCAGGCCAATCTGGCGATGAACCAACTGATCGGCCGAAAACTGCTGGGGCACGACGCCAGTGCCGATGACGCACCGGTCATCCTCAACGAGTTTGCCAACACCGCCTCGGCCGGCTCCATCATCGCCTTTCACCGGCACCACGCCGATTTCAAGACCGGTGACACCGGTGTCATCTGCTCCTTTGGCGCGGGCTACTCGATCGGCAGCGCCGTACTGCG
Organism: Rhodoferax sp.; assembly: GCF_018063565.1. Lineage (GTDB taxonomy): Bacteria > Pseudomonadota > Gammaproteobacteria > Burkholderiales > Burkholderiaceae_C > Rhodoferax. Next base: position 2,471 of record NZ_JAGPBB010000106.1, on the reverse strand, counting down.
CCGACTCTAGGGCGGTATCGCCTTTTACTTGAGCTCGCGCCGGACGCGAATCTCTTCAATCTTGACCGCGCCCAAGGGCACGGTCTTGATGCTGTTCATCTCGCGTTTGAAACCCGCCAGATCGTGAAAACGCAAAGCGCGTTCATATCCCATGGGCAGCCAGGCGCTCACCTGGGTGCAGCCTTCGTCGATCAGGCCCTCTCGCGCCGCATCCCACAACGCCAAACCTGCGCCCTGTCCCCAACAATCAGGCAGCACGTAAATGGCCCAGATTTCCCCCATTGTGGGAGGTGTTTTGGGGTCCCGTGAGCGGTCGTAGCCCACAAACCCAATGACTTGATTGCCACGAACCGCCACCTGCACTTGTGGCTCGCTGTACTCAATGGCCTCGCGCCAGAACGACTGGCTCTTTTTTAGACTGTCAAATTCGGGCATCGGCTCGCCCGGAAACAACGCCTTGAACGCCGCCTGGCTGGCGCTGGCCTGGACTTCGGCAATGGCTTTGGCGTCGCGCTGGATGGCGGGGCGCACCTCAATCTCGGTGGAATCAGACATGCAAAAAAGAGCCGGGTCAGCGCCCGGCAAATCAACAAACAGGTAACGATTGTCGCCGAAACTCAGTAGGCGTACACACCACGCCCGGTCTTGCGACCCAGACGACCGGCCGCCACCATTTCCTTGAGCAAGGGGCAAGGGCGGTATTTGCTATCGGCAAACTCGGCCACATACACATCCATCACGGCCAGGCAAACATCCAGTCCAATCATGTCGGCCAGGGCCAAGGGGCCAATCGGCTGGTTGCACCCCAGTTTCATGCCAGCGTCGATGTCCTCAGCGGTGGCCAGGCCTTCGGCAAGCACAAAAAACGCCTCGTTGATCATCGGCACCAGGATGCGGTTGACGACAAAGCCCGGATTATTCTTGACGGTGATCGGCGTCTTGCCCAAGGCGCAGGCCATGGCGTGCACCGCGTCGTGGGTGGCATCGCTGGTTTGCAGGCCACGGATGATCTCCACTAGTGCCATCATTGGCACCGGGTTGAAGAAATGCATCCCAATGAAACGGTCCGCACGCGAGGTGACGGCTGCCAGTTTGGTGATCGAGATCGACGAGGTGTTGGTGGCCACCATCACCTCGGGTTCCAGCAGTGCGTCGAGCTGTCGGAGTATCTTGACTTTGAGGTCGAGATTCTCGGTGGCCGCCTCGATGACCAGTTGCGCCCCCTTCAGGTCAGCGTAATCGGTGCTGCCCTGGATCCGGGCCATCGCCGCGTCTTTGTCGGAGGCGCTGATTTTGTCCTTTTTCAGCAACCGCTCCAGGCTGCCCGCCACCGTGGCGAGCCCCTTGGCCACCGCCGCGTCCGAGATATCCACCATGACCACATGCAACCCCTTGACCGCGCACGCCTGTGCGATGCCATTGCCCATGGTGCCCGCGCCCACAATTCCGACTGTGTTGATGCTCATGAAAAACTCCTTGTTGGTGATGCACCGATGTTAGCGAGTCCATTCCATATCCCTGCTTCGTCAAGGTCCGCTGGTGAGCCGCCAACGCGATAATTCAGCTACATCTACCGTTTTTCGAAGAATCAACATGAACCTCACCGAACAGTTGTTGCATGCCCTCAAAAAGCATGGTGCACAACAGATTTTTGGCATTCCCGGCGACTTTGCCCTGCCCTATTTCCGCATCATCGAAGAATCCAAGATCCTGCCGCTCTACACCCTGAGCCACGAGCCTGGAGTGGGGTTTGCGGCCGACGCCTCAGCGCGCATCAACGCCGGGCTGGGGGTGGCTGCAGTCACGTATGGCGCTGGCGCACTCAACATGATCAATTCGGTGGCCGCCGCTTACGCCGAAAAGTCGCCGCTGGTGGTGCTCTCGGGCGGGCCGGGCAAGGGCGAATCGCGCTCTGGCCTGCTGCTGCACCATCAGGCCAAAACTCTGGATTCGCAGTTTCAGATTTTCAAGGAGATTACCTGCGACCAGGTGCGTCTGGACGATGCGGCGCGCGCACCGGCGGACATCGCCCGCGTGCTGGCAAGTTGCCTGCGCCACTCGGAGCCGGTGTACATCGAAATTCCGCGTGACATGGTGGGGGTGACTTGCGCCGAGGTGTTGCCCCTGGTTGCTCCGTTGGTCGATCAGGACGCGTTGAACGCCTGTGTCGATGAAATCCTCGAAACCCTCGCAAGGGCCAAGTCACCGGTGCTGATGGCCGGTGTGGAAGTGCGCCGCTACGGGCTTGAAGACAAGGTTGCAGCACTATCACGCCGACTTGGGCTACCCGTGGTGACCAGCTTTATGGGCCGTGGGTTGCTGGCCGAGCAGGACGCTCCTTTGGTGGGCACCTACATGGGCGTGGCGGGTTTTCCGGAAGTCACGCAACTGGTGGAAAGCTCTGACGGGCTGTTTCTGCTGGGCGAGATCATCTGTGACACCAACTTTGCGGTGTCCGAGACCAAGATCGA
>NZ_JAGPBB010000105.1 GCF_018063565.1 Rhodoferax sp. | reverse complement strand
TCCATGTTGATCACCATCTCGGGATGATCAACCCACTCGCCAATTCACCTCAAATTACGGCTTCAGGCTCATTCCTGCGTGGAAATACAGTGCCCTGTTCAGGCTCATACCTCATTGGACAAGGCTACCGCTTGCAAGTCGATTTCGGGATCACTAGACTGGTGCGCGCTGCAAGGCCATCTTGATCAGCGTGGCTGAGTCGGTGCCTTGGAGCAGAAAGGCACTGACATGGTCAAAAATTTGGTCACCGTGCTGGCACCAGGCGGTGAAAAACTCAATATCGAACTTGATCCCACCGGGGTATGGACCTTGCGCCAACACTCCACACCGAAATGGCGCGACTATGTGACATTTCCAAACGGCAAGTGGCACCAGATCAACGGCCTGTTCGGGACTGAACTGGTGCTCGATGACGCCATGGCTGAACGCTGTTTTTCGCTGCTGGGTTGGGCACCAACGGATGGACCGCAAATCGGCAAGGCGCAGCTGGTCAAGAAGGCCGCTTATGGCGAGTGGATTCTGTCGCAGAAACACACTCTGCCTGAAAACCTCTGGATCGGCCTGGGTTACAAAGGTGGTGGCCAGTATTTCCTGGCTGGCGCCGAGACCGCATTTTTGTTGCTGTTCAAGCTCGACAACTACGCCGAAGGCGTACCGGTGTGGGTGACCACCGCCCGGCTCGGCCCCGGGCTTGGGTATTCGGGCGGACCGGTTCTTGGCATTTTCTCGGGGTTCAGCACGGTTCAGGAGATGAATGGTTTTCAGCTGGAGATCTACGGCGACGGCAACCTGGCGCTGGGGCTCAACGTGAACAAGATGTTCAAGTCGGCGAACATGGCCCAGCTGGCCCAATATGCCAAACATGTACAGGAGTTTGGCAGTCTGAACCCATCCCAGTGGGAGCAACTGACCTGGGCGCTCAAGCTTGGGGTAGCGCAGGCTTCCGGTAGCCTGGTCGAAGATACTGGGCCAAGTGCCAATCTGTACGACATTCCCATCGGCGGTTTCGGGCTCGAAGTGAGTGTGTTCGCCAGCTTCAGCACCTTGCGCGTGGCACCGCCGCCCGGATGGCAAGCGCGACCCGACTCAAAGGCCGTTTACAGCGCCTGAAATTTTTGACCGCTTCAAGGGGGCCGCTTTACCCACGCCTCTGGCTCAGACCACGAGAGGAGGCTCCTGCATGGCCTCGATCTGATCTTGCAGCATTTGCACCTGACCGTGCCAGTAATCGCTGGAGCCAAACCAGGGAAAGTTGATGGCAAAGATCGGGTCGTCCCAACGGCGTGCCAACCAGGCGCTGTAGTGCAACAAGCGTAGTGTGCGCAGCGGCTCAATCAGCGCCAGTTCACGCCGGTCAAAGGTACGAAACTGCTCATAACCATCCACCAGGGCGCCTAACTGCCGTGTTTGTTGCTGCCGGTCGCCGCTGAGCAGCATCCACAGATCCTGCACCGAGGGTCCCATGCGGGCGTCGTCCATGTCAACAAAGTGTGGCCCGGGCAGACTGCCTGCCGGTGCATCCAGCGGTGTCCAGAGGATATTGCCGGGATGACAGTCTCCGTGCAAGCGCAGGCATTGAATACCCTTCATTTCATGCGCATTTTGCTCACAGGCGCTTTTTGGCATTGCGCTTTCCGCTATCAGTTCAAGTGCAGCCTGCGAGGCCCGCTGCCACGCCGACTGAACATCGAGCGGCAGCATGTGGTGCGCCAGCAGCCACGCTCTGGAGCAGTTGCCAAAGCTCTCCAGATCCAGTGCCGGTCGGGCCACAAAAGGCGTTGCCGATCCCACCGTGTGCAGTCGTGCCAGGAATCGACCAATCCACTCAAGTACATCCGGGTCGTCCAGTTCGGGGCTACGCCCACCTCGGCGCGGACTGACGCTGAAAGCAAAGCCGCCAAAATGGTGCAGCGTGCTGCCCCTGAGCGCCAGCGGGGCCACCACGGGAACTTCTGCCAACGTGAGTTCGCGTGAAAAGGCGTGCTCCTCAAGGATCTGCGCCTCGCTCCAGCGATCGGGACGATAGAACTTGGCCACCACCGCGCTGCCATCGTCCAGATAGAGTTGGTAAACCCGGTTTTCGTAGGAATTGAGCGGCATCTGCCGCCCGTCGCCAAACAAGCCGACGCTGGCCAGCGCGTCCATCACCACATCCGGGGTGAGCGCCTGGTAGGGGTGCCCCGCCGTGCCGGGGTCGTCAGGCATTGCTGTTGCCCCGTACCTCTTCCATGGTGGTGTGACCGGCCAGAACCTTGCCGATGCCGTCCTGGCGCAAGGTGCGGAACCAGCCGCCCTGGAACGCCTCCACCTGAATCTGCTCAGAGCGCGCACCGGTCTGAATCAGCCGGCGCACCCCGGGCGTCACGCGCAACAGCTCGTGCAAGCCCACCCGCCCCGACAGGCCACTGCCCGAACACGCCGAGCAGCCAGGCGCACTGTAATGACTCAAGGTGCCTTTGGCACCGTATTGCGCCATCCAATGGGCCAGCACATGCTCAGGGCTGGGGCGAACTTCGTCGGGGAAAGAGTGTAAAAAGTAGCCCATCAACTCGTTGACATACGATTCGCTGGCGGGTTCGACCACCTTGCAGTTGTTGCACAGGCGGCGCGCCAGTCGCTGCGCCAGCACCGCCAGCAGTGAATCTGCAAAGTTGAACGGATCCAAGCCCATGTCGACGAGTCGCGTCACCGTCTCGGCAGCACTGTTGGTGTGCAGGGTTGACAACACCATGTGTCCGGTGAGCGAGGCTTCCACCGCAATCTGCGCCGTCTCGGTGTCTCGTATTTCCCCGACCATGATGATGTCGGGGTCGGCACGCAGAAAAGAGCGCAGCGCCTTGGCAAAGGTCCAGTCGATTTTTGGGTTCACCTGCACCTGCCGCAACTCGGGCTGGGTGATTTCAACGGGATCTTCAGCGGTCCAGATCTTGCGGTCGGGTGTATTGAGATAACCCAGCACCGAGTGCAGTGTGGTGGTTTTTCCCGAACCGGTTGGTCCCACACACAACACCATGCCATAAGGTCGACTGACTGCCTCCTGCAAATGGCTGAAGTTATCTTTTGACAAACCGAGTTTTTCCATCGGAATCGGTTTGCTCGACGCCAGCAACCGCATCACCACATCTTCCAGACCATTGGAGGTTGGAATGGTGGCAATACGTAGCTCCAGCTTGGTTTTCGGCGAGAACTTGGCAAAATCAATCTTGCCATCCTGCGGTTTGCGCCGCTCGGATATATCCAGATCAGCCATGATTTTCAGACGCGCCACCAGCGCCTGACGATAGGTGTGAGGCAGTTCCAGATAGGGTGCCATGGCGCCATCCTTGCGGAAGCGGATACGCACTTTGGCTTTACGCGGTTGCGCCTCAATGTGAATGTCCGACACGCCACGCGTGTGCGCCTCACTGATCATGGTGTTGATCAGCCGTACGAGGGTGTTGTCAGACTGTTCGATCGCCTTTTCGGGCGCGGCGTCCACGTCATCCACGTGGCTTTGCTCCATCGACTCCAGCAATTCGCTGGAACTGGCCTGGTTATCTGGCTGGCTGGAAAAACCAGGCAGATCCTCGTTGAGCAAACCACCATGCAGTCCGTGTTTTTCGTAGGCCAGAGGTATGGTTTGCTGGATCTGCATCTCATCACCCAGCGTGGTGATGACACGGCCCTGCACCATGAACTCCAGTTCTTCGATGGTTTTGGTTTTGGTCGGATCAACTGCGGCGACCACCATCAAGCCGTTACGCGACATCAATGGCATGACGTTGAGCCGCTGTGCGGTGGCCATCGAGATTTTCTTCAGCGCTTCCGCCTCGATGGGAAACTGAGCCACATCGACCACCGGATAGCCCATCTTGCGCGCCAGCGCGGTATTGAGCTCGCGTCGTGTCAGGTAGCCCATGTTGACCAGCATCTCGCCCAAAGGCACTGAACGCTCGGTCTTTTGCCGCTCCAGTGCCATACGCAACTGGTTTTCATCGATGTAGCCCAGCCGGATCAGGGCCTCGCCCACCCGGATCATGGGCATCTTGGACTGCTGGTCCAACGCCACCATCAACTGGTCGGGTTGTACCACCGCGATATCGACCAGATAGTCACCAAGCTTGCGGTTGCGCCGTGATTCCTGTTCGTTGGCCGCCTGCTCGACCTGCTGCTCGGTCACCGAGTTCTGCTCCATCAACACCTGACCGATGTGCTCTCCCATGTTGACACTTTGGTACGACTCCCGCGGCATGAACACCCGCTGCAACGTGCCCCGATCGTCCAGCGGCGTGAACACGAACAGGCCATATCCCACCTCGACGTAACCCACGGTGAATCCGGTGAGGTTCTGCCCGTTCTCCAGCTGCAGGTGGTATTCAATGTTCGCGCGGTAACCCAGAATATCGGCGAACTGCTCGGTACTGACAATCTCCTGGGGATGGATCGGCTTCTTCAGGGTTACGCGTCTAAACTGCGAAAATGCCAGAGGGATCGGTGTTTTGGACTGCTCGATCTGGATCGATATGGTCTTTTCGTCCGGCGACACCGCCACCAAGGCACATCGCCGTATGGCCCCGTTAAGTCCTTCAATCTCGCAGTCCAGCGGGCTGCTCAGTGCCTCACCCTCTTCGTAAATGGCGTAAGGTGGCCCCGGCCAGCGAAAACCCTGCCACCTGGGCTTATCCGAAATGGACTCATCCGTGGGCAACGGATAGAGCGACAGCTCGGGTTCCTGCGATTTGTTGAGTTGAACAGTGAGCGACATCGACACACCCTGGAGACTTTTTTACCCCCATATCATGCCTGAAACCATAGCACACTGGCGCAACTGGCCGGCCCTTGGGTCAAGTCTCTAATCCACCCGTGGTTTTTACGGTAACCTGCCGCGCAGGCACACCCCCAAGAAAACCTGATCGTGCCTGGAGAGAACCATGTTTGACTACCTCATCATCGGCGGCGGCTCAGCCGGCTGTGTGCTGGCTTCGCGCCTGTCAGAAGACCCCCATGTCACGGTTGCCCTGCTCGAAGCCGGTCCGGTCGACAGCAATGTACTGATCCATTGCCCGGCCGGCCTGGCGGGCCTCGCCAAGTTCAGCCTGCTGGGCTGGGGCCTGAACACCGTACCCCAACCCGGGCTCAATGGCCGCGCCGGTTACCAGCCACGTGGCAAGGTGCTGGGTGGGTCGAGTTCACTCAACGCGATGGTCTACATCCGGGGCCAGCAAGAAGACTACAACCACTGGGCGGCGCAAGGCAACCCGGGTTGGTCTTGGGACGATGTGCTGCCCTATTTCAAGCGCAGCGAACACAACGAGCGCGGCGCCGACGCCTTTCACGGCAGTGGCGGCCCACTCAACGTGATGGACCTGCGCAGCCCGAACCGCTTTGGCGAGCTGTTTGTACGGGCGGCCGAGCAGGCCGGCCATCGGCGCAACACGGACTTCAATGGCGCACAGCAAGAAGGCGTGGGCGTGTATCAGGTCACGCACAAGAATGGCGAACGCTTCAGCGCCGCCAAAGCCTACCTGACACCCAACCTGTCGCGACCCAACCTGAAGGTGTTTACCGGCGCCCACACCACGCGCATCCTGCTGGAGAAGAAGCGCGCGGTCGGCGTTGAGTTTGTACACGAGGGGCTGCTCAAACAACTCAAGTGCCAGCGCGAGGTGCTACTGTGCGCTGGCGCCATCCAGTCGCCACAAATCCTGATGCTCTCGGGCATCGGTGCGCATCAGCATCTGCTGGACAATGGCATTGCCACCCAACACAACTTGCCCGGCGTGGGCCAGCATTTGCATGACCACCCCGACATCGTGCAGGTGGTGGACGTGCCCGGTGGCACCGATCTGTTTGGCCTGTCGCTCACCGGAGGTCTGCGCACGCTCAAGGGCATTTTTGACTGGCGCAATCACCGCACAGGCATGTTGACCACCAACTTTGCCGAGTCGGGTGGTTTTATCAAAAGCCAATCTGACGAGGCCACACCCGATCTGCAATTGCATTTTGTGATTGGCAAGTTAATCAACCACGGCCGCACGCTCACGCTGGGCCATGGCTACTCATGCCATGTGTGCATCCTGCGCCCCTTGAGCCGCGGCAGCGTCGAACTTGCCAGCAAAGACCCGATGGCCTTGCCAAGGGTGGACCCCAACTTCCTGGGTCACCGCGACGATATGGACCGCATGGTGCGCGGATTCAAGCTGATGCGCAGCATCCTCAAACAACCCGCGCTGGCGCAGTTTGGCGGTCGCGAACTGAACGCCACCGCACAGGCGCAGACCGACGCGCAGATTGAACAGGTGATTCGCGAACGCGCAGACACCATCTACCACCCGGTGGGCAGTTGCCGCATGGGACCGACCGACATGGACGTTGTCGATCCGCAATTGCGTGTGCATGGTCTGCAAGGGCTGCGGGTGGTGGATGCGTCGATCATGCCACGCGTGGTCAGTGGCAACACCAACGCGCCGGTGATCATGATTGCAGAAAAGGCGTCGGACATGATCCGGGCCGATGCCGCTCGGTAAAAACGCCTTATTTGGCCGACAACTGGCGTATCGCGCCAGCCCAATCCTCCACATGGTGGGCGGTGATGGCTTTGCCATCCTTGATGCTGTGAATGTCGATGGTCATGATCTTGAAGCTCTTGCCCGTGGGCGCCACGCCAAAGAACAGGCCCACCGGCGTGCCGCTGGCTTCGCTGCGCACGATGATGCGGTTGCCATCCACCATCACGTCTTTGATGTCCCATTTCAGGTCGGGGATGAGCTTGCCAAAACCACCCACCTGTGCCACAAAGCCGTCACGGCCTTTGAAGTCGGTTTCGCTGGAATACGACTTCCAGTCGGGTGCCAGCACTTGCTCAGACAAGGACTTGAGGTCTTTGCCTGCCGGCTGGTTGAGCATGCTGTAAAACGGCTCGACCAGTTTGCGGGCCTCTGTAGTGGACAGCGTGGTTTGCCCGAGCACCGGGCCGGTCAGCACAGCCATGATGCCAACGTTGAGCAAACCGCGCCTGATTGTCTGTTGTTGTTGCATGTTGAAACTCCTAAAATAAATATAAAAATGATCTCCAGCCCTTGTTGGTAAAGCGCTAGCCACTATTGAATTTGTAGATGACAAAGCAACCATGAAACGCCTGGGTGTTTGCCAATACAGTCCGGCAGCACCGTGGCCAGGTGGTCAGCCTTTGAGCTGGCGCATGCCGGTGGCCCAGTCTTCCAGGTGGTGCACCCGCACGATCTGGCCCCCATCGATCTCGTGGATATCGGTGCTGTCGATGCGAAACGACTTGCTGCCGTCGAGCTCCAGCCCCATGAAACTGCCTTTGGGCGAACCACTGGCCACAGCGCGCACCACCACTTTGCGCCCGTCGGCGCTGACCACAATGTCTTGCGGTGCCCAGACCAGATCAGGAATCAACTTCCAGAAGATCCCCACCTGCTTGATCAGTGTGGCCTTGTCTTTGGTTTCCTGGCTGTTGATCGACTGAAAGGTGTTTGCCAGCACGCGCTCCAGCACTTCGGCCGGGTTGGCCTGGGTGTTGACTGTCAGTGCCTGCTGGTAAAACGGCAACACGATGGATTCGACGAGAGGTTCGGTCATTAAAAATCTCCTGGGAACGGGGTTGAATAGTTGTGCGGCAAGCCCTTGCTGCTGGACCACCGCAACAGACATCAGTGTGCCGGCGGCGATCAAACTCAGTAAGGTAAATCACCGCCTTAAAATGGTAAAAAACAGACAACTCTCTCATGGCCACCACACCCCAAATCGTCTCGCTAGGCTTCAATCCGCCACAGGACAAACGTCAGGAAATCGAGCTCATGTCAATAGCCGATCTGCAAACCCGTGCGCCACCCGAGCACTTTCGGCAGTTGCAGCGGGCTGACTTTTTTCGGTTGATGGGGGTCATGCAGGGCCGCGCCAGCATGATGGTGGATTTCAGCACCTTACCCCTTACACCCGGGGGCTGGCTGCTAATCCGGCCGGGGCAGGTGGTGCGCTACGATTTTTCCATCCCCTGGGATGGCTGGCAGGTGGTATTCAAACCCGAGGCGCTGCTGCCCCAGGCACGCAGTTCCAACACCGAACAGGTCGAGCTATTGCGACGCCTGGAGGACCTGCCCTGCCTGAGCCAGCTTGATGCGCCGCGGCACGTGCGCATGAACCAGGCGCTGGCCTCCATGCAGGCCGACAGCCAGTTGCCCTGCGACATTGAACTTCGCAACACGCTGCTGCGCTTGCAATTGACGGCCGCCTTGTTGAGACTGTCAGTGTGGCAGCCCGAAGTCCCAGTTCGCCAGGAGGTCAACTCCTCTGCAATGAGCCATTTCAAGCATTTTCGTCAGCTGCTGGAGGTCGAGTTTGCCGCCCATCATCAGGTGCAGTTTTATGCGAAGCGGCTTGGCATGAGCGAAAAAAACCTGGCGCGAGCCAGTCAGGCCGGCGTCGGCCTGAGCCCCAAAGCCTGCATTGCCCAGCGCCTGGTGCTCGAAGCCAAGCGATTGCTGGCGCACACCAGTTGGCCAGTGCAGACCATTGCCGACCAATTGGGTTTTGACGAGGCCACCAACTTTGTCAAGTTTTTTCGGCGCGAGCAGGCCGTCACGCCCTCAGAATTTCGCGCGCAGCAACGGTGAACACAACAGCATTTCATGGGCAATGATCACACCCGGAACCGCTTGCGCGTCAGCGCCAGCGCGATCCAGAAGCCACCGATTGCAAACCCGCCCAGCACCGCCAGCGGGCGCAGCCACTGTGTGGGCCACTGATCCATGAAGAGCGGACGCACCAGATCGACCGCGTTGGTCAGCGGCAGCCACTGCGCAATGCTACGCACCAGCGGCGGCAGTTGCTCGAGCGGGAAAAAGATGCCACTCAAAAACATCATCGGTGTCAAAAACAGCGTGAAGTAATAGGTAAAGAAGTCATAGCCCTTGGCCAGCGCGTTAAAAATCAACGCGACGCAACTAAAGGTAATGCCCACCCCCAGCAGCACCGGCCAGGCGACCAGCAGTTTGGGGGAATAGCTGATGCCCAGCGCCAGCATCACAGCCAGAATGGCCGTCACGGTGAACAGGCTCTTGAACGCCGCCCACAACATTTCGGCCAGCACGATGTTGTCAAGATTGACTGGCGCGTTCATGATGCCGTCCCAGGTTTTTTGCACGTGCATGCGGCTGAAAGCCGAGTACAGCGCCTCAAAGCTGGCCGCGTTCATGGCACTCATGCAAATGCTGCCGCTGGCCAGAAACAGGATGTAAGGCACCTCGACCCCATTCACCTTGACTTTCCCCACCAGCGCGCCCATGCCATAGCCAAAGGCCACCAGCCACATCAGCGGCTCGGCAATATTGCCCACCAGGCTGGGAATGGCCAGCTTGCGCCAGACCAAAAGGTTGCGCAGAAACACCGGCCACCAGCGGCTTGAGAGCTCGGGGGCGCGCCAGATTGACAAGGTTTTTTGGCCTCCAGCGCTTATGAAATCTTTACCAGATGCTTCTGTTTTCATAGTACTTAGGCATCATCGCGGATTTGACGACCGGTGAGCTTGAGGAATAAATCCTCCAGATTGGCCGGGCGATGCAACGTGCGCAGGCTGTGCTGAGACTCCAGCGCAGCCAACAGCGGCTTGGCATCCTGGGTGTAGAAAAACACCGTCTCGCCGCTCACCTCGACACGCGCGGCCAGCGCCTTCAGCGGTGAATCCACCAGCACCAGCGCCCCATTGCCATACACCTCGACCACGTCGGGCTCGAGGTGCTGGCGGATCAGGTCGCGCGGCGCACCTTCGGCAATCTTTTTGCCGTGATCCACCACCAGCAGGCGGTGGCACAGGCGCTCGGCCTCGTCCATGAAGTGGGTGGTCAGCAAAATCGACTTGCCCTGCTGCAACAGCAATTGCAGGCGCTCCCACATCAGGTGGCGCGCCTGCGGGTCCAGCCCGGTGGTGGGCTCATCGAGCAGCAGCAGGCGCGGGTTGTTGACCAGCGCGCGCGCCAGGCTCAGGCGGCGTTTCATGCCACCGGACAGTTCACCCGGTTTGGCGCTGGCCTTGCTGCTCAGCGAAGCAAACTCCAGCAGTTGGGGCACCCGCGCCTTGATCTCCCGGTCTTTCAGGCCAAAGTAGCGCCCATACACCAGCAGGTTCTCGGCGCAACTGAAGTCCGGGTCGAGGGTGTCCATTTGACTCACCACGCCCAACTGCGCCTTGATCGCCA
>NZ_JAGPBB010000184.1 GCF_018063565.1 Rhodoferax sp. | reverse complement strand
TTGATCAGGCCGAGTTCACGCCGCTGCAAAAAGTAGTCGGTGCCGGTATGACGGCCCAGCTCGGGCGAAAAGCGCACCGCCTGGGCCACCGGCATGATGCCGCCGACGATGATGCGATCGATCTGGCTGTAGGTCAACGTGGCCTCATCGGGCTTGAACAGGCCGTCAACCAGAAAATGTCGACGCAGGCCTTCGGTGTCGAGCGTTTTGACGTGATCGCTGTGGATGGGTTGGCGAATTTCCATGGTTTGGCCTTTCGAATAGTGCCTTGGGCGGGTGCTTGGTTGGTCTGAATGTGCGCATTCGGCACGGATTGTGTTTTTTGAAATGGGGTTATTTTTTAATGAACCAGTGTTTCAAATTTGTTGTCAGATGATACATTAATGAAATTGTCTTGTGTAGACATCCGCACATTTATTCACCTCTTTCTTTTCTTCCAATCACTTTGGAGGCATTTCATGGCATTCTTTTTTAGCCACCAGGACACTCCGTGGACGGAACTGGGCGACGGTATCCGGCGAAAAATTGTTGGCCATACGCCTGACCTGATGTCAGTGCTGGTGCACTTTGACAAAGGCGCCATTGGCACCGCTCACGCCCACGATATGCACGACCAGATCGCGTTTGTGGTGGCCGGGTCGTTTGAGGCCGACGTGGCCGGGATGAAACGTGTACTGAAAGTGGGCGACGCGTTCATCGCTGCACGCCAGGTTCACCATGGCGTGGTGGCGCTTGAAGCTGGCAGCATGTTGCTTGACCAGTTCTCACCCAGTCGGAGTGACTTTTTATGAAGGCCATGTTCGATCTGGTGGCATTGGGCGAAGCCATGGTGGAGTTCAACCAGATTCCCCAAGGCGACGGGCGCATGTATTTGCAGGGATTTGGCGGTGACACCTCCAACACCAGCATTGCGGCAGCGCGCCAGGGGGCACGGTGTGCCTATATATCGATGGTTGGCAACGACGCCCTGGGCGACATGTGTCTGGAACTGTGGCGCACCGAAGGGGTTGACGTCAGCGCGGTCCAGGTCAGACCGGACGCACCGACTGGCGTTTATTTTGTTCGGCACGATGCTGACGGCCATCACTTTTCGTATCTGCGCAAGGGCTCTGCGGCCAGTCTGATCCGACCTGAACATCTGTCAGCGGCGCTGCTTGGCAACACACAGTATTTGCACGTCAGCGGCATCAGCCAGGCCATCAGCGTCAGTGCCCGTGAAACCATCGCTGCGGCCATCGCCATGGCGTGTGCCGCTGGCGTGCGGGTGTCGTACGACCCCAACCTGCGCTTTGCCTTGTGGTCTTTGGACGACGCACGCCTTGCCATCATCGCAACCCTGGCATCGACCGACGAGTTTCTTCCCGGGCTTGACGAGTTGGCGCTTGTCTCGGGTTTGCAGCAGCCCGATGCCATCGTGAATTGGGCACACCAGCATGGGGCCAAACATGTGGTGCTGAAGATGGGCGTTAAAGGTGTGTTGGCCTCGAACGGCCAGTCGATGCAAAAAATTGACGCCTTCGCGGTCAAGGCACTGGATGCCACCGGTGCAGGCGACTGCTTTAACGGCGCTTACCTGGCCCGACGTGCGCGCGGCGAAGATGTGTTTGCCAGCGCCCGCTGGGCGGTCGCCTCGGCGGCGCTTTCAACCCAGGGCTATGGCGCTGTGGCGCCGCTACCCACCGAGGCGCGTGTAGCAGAGTTTCTGGCGACCAGGGTGGAGCTGAGCTGAAGACATTCGCGACGGCACCCGAGGTCCATGGGAGACCAAGGGTCTTTAAACTCTAGGCGTTTTTCGTTCTGTCAGCCTGCCAGAAAGTCGCCATGAAAACCGTTGCCAATCGCTTGGGAGTCGTCTTACTTGCCTTCATGCTGGCATGCGCCTGGGCCATGGCACAAGCATCGGATGTCGCCGAACAAGCCTTGGCTGTCTACGCCCAAGGGAAAAGTCGATACGACGCGGGTGATTTCAGTGGCGCCCGCGCCAAGTTTGAAGAAGCCATCGCGATGGAACCGGCAAATCCCAGGTGGCACTACAACCTTGGCCTGACCGACCGTCAACTCAACAATTTCCCGGCGGCGCAGCAATCCTTTCAGAAATCCCTGGCACTCGACCCGAACTACAAGCGGGCTGAAATCGAACAAAAGCTGGCGAGCATGGGTTCTCTATCAGCTGGCAACCCCGGGACAGATGACTCTGGAATGGGTTTCTTTGAATCCTTTGCCGTTTTGGCGGGTGCGGGCGGGTGTATCTGGTTGCTGGTGCGCCGGGTTCGAACCAAGCGCGGCGGCACTGCGGTCTTGGCGTCCCCCAACGCGGCATTGATCGCCAAGGCAAGGGCGCGTATGGGACAAGTGGCAAGCCAGCTGGAACAGGTTGAACATGCACTGCGCCTGGGCGAACACCCAGACCTGCGCAGCCAGCTTGACCATGCCACCCACCTCGAACGATCGGCTCAAAAACAAATTGACCTGATGAACCAGGGCAATGCCAAGGCGTTGCGCCGCATCGATGTTGCCCTTGAAGAATTGGAGCGTTCAGCTGGCCGCGCCCAAGAAATTGCAGTGGCGTCGTTTGGTGCACAAGCCTTTGCTGGGCAAGGGGATCGGGTGGCCTGCTATTTCTGCGCCAGACCCTTGGCCAACCCGCAATACCGACAAGGCGTGGCGTTGAAACAGGCCGAGGCGGTTGTGAAAGTTGTGTCGTGTCCGCCATGTGCAGCCGTTGCTGCCCAAGGGCGTTCACCCCAGGTTCTGACCGGCGCCGACGGCCGAACACACTGGAGCGAGTTGCCGGGCTTTGATCCCTATGCGGCCCGCCACGCGCTCGATGCGCAAACCGCCCGCACCCCCGGTTGGAAATTCACTCAACAACGCTCCATGGCCGAGCTTGGCCTGATCGCGGGCGGCTCAGCCCTGGCGGGTGGTGCCATGGCGGCCATGTTAAGCCCGGA
>NZ_JAGPBB010000104.1 GCF_018063565.1 Rhodoferax sp. | reverse complement strand
GGAGCCTATTGGGTATATTCCACCTGCCGAGGCTGAGGCCAACTACTACCGGCAACTCGCTGAGAAGGCCGAATCCCCGGTTTCACTTTAACCAACCAGCCTCCACGAAAACCGGGGCGATTCAGTCCGGAGCGACGCCGCAGTTCACCGTGGTTTAAGGCTAAATCAAACTCCTGAATTCATGATTGCAAAGTGAGAAAGTCTGGTTTAGCCCGTCCCGATGTCGTTGCGCGGAGTTGACGTGATAGGCAATTTGACTTCAGGGCCTATGGCTGACTTGCCCTGTGCTTCCGTCCATCAAACGGCCGTTTTCTTGACAGTCCAAACGGGGCCTGAAAAGCCCCGTTTTTTGGCTCAAATGTGTAAACTAACTGATCCATAAATCAAAGTCTCTAAAACGTATGAGTAAACGAATCGGTTACGCCCGTGTTTCCACCGATGACCAGAATCTGGACCTGCAGCGTGATTCCCTCACCCGCTCCGGCTGTACTGCGATCTATGAAGAGACGGCCTCGGGCAAGTCGGCCAGTCGCATCGAGCTGGAGCACTGCCGCAAAGCTCTGCGCACCGGCGACACCCTGGTGGTGTGGCGGCTGGATCGGCTGGGCCGGTCGCTGTCTGACCTGGTGAAGATCATCAGCGACCTGGAGCGCGATGGCATCACTTTTGAGAGCCTGAGTGAGAAGATCGACACCGGCAGCGCATCGGGCAAGCTGCAGTTCCATGTGTTTGCCGCCTTGGCGGAGTTCGAGCGCAACCTGATCCGTGAGCGCACGATGGCCGGACTGTCTGCGGCCCGCGCCCGTGGCCGGGTCGGTGGGCGAAAACCCAAGCTTTCGGAAAAGCAGATCCGGGAGATCAAGGCGCTGTTGTCTGACCCTGCAGCTCGGGTGAAGGATATTGCCGAGCGTTACGGGGTTTCGAGGGCCACGCTTTACAAACAGGTGGGGGTGGTTCAGCCATTGAAGTAGATCGCACCAGGAAATACGAAAGGCATGGTGGTTCTGGTGATTCTTCTGACGCATCGGAAGTTATGTTTAGCGACTGGTCGGGAGCAACAACCATTGACTGCATATTTATCAATAAATCTGCATAATCCATCCAATCAATATTTGTAGCCATAAGGAGTAAAAAGCATGCCCACACAAACCATCGACACCAACATGGCAAAACGCATGGTTGAAGCTTCTGCCATCCGGGGGGCATCCATCATTGGACAGCCGGGAGGCTGGGCGGTGATGCTAAAGCTGGGCATGACTGAGAGGCCCCTGGGCATCCAGCGTGGCAACAAGCCGCGCATGTGGCGCAGCCTGGACACCTGCATGGCGTACCTCAAGACCGAGCTGCACATTGCCCGTATTGACGGCCTCGACGCCACCCACCACACCGATGCACAGGTGCCCGGTGTCTCGCGCCCGGACTCGGCCAAGCGCATGCGCGAGGCATTCGAGGCCAGCGCCTACACCCAATGGCTGCATGACGTGGTTGAGGATTCCCGCGCAGGCCTGGCCGATGGCACATACAAGCGCATTGAGCCCAACGACTGGGAAAGTATCCGAGCTGAAAAACTTCGCCAACGCGCTGACCTGGCCAAATGAAACGGGTCATTCGCACCACGTCTTACTCGCTCAACCTCGATGCCATTGCGGCCCAGGTCGCCAAAGACAACCCCATGGCTGCACTGGATCTCTGGTTGGACATCGATGACCAGGTGGCAAAGCTGGCAGACCCGAATTTCCCGCGACGACCGGGCCGGGTGAAGGGCACCAAGGAGCTGGTGGCCCACAAGAACTACATCGTGTTGCTCGAAGAGGATGCCACGACAGTGACTGTGCTGCAGGTGGTTCATGCTCGCCAGAAATGGCCGCGTTTAGAATGATATCGGTGTTATGCACCCCCGTTTTTCCTCCCTGAGCGGGCGAGCAGTCGCAAGATTGAACGTTCTAACCCGGCCTTTGCAGCCGGGTTTTTTTTTGGACCTTACCTGCCGATTCCCTCACCCGCACCACGGCGCAGATCCAGCACGTGCGCCAACACACCCACTAATGAGGCAGCAAAACAACACCTTTAGCGATTGTATTGATACGCCTATTAGGTGTAATATCAATACGTTTTTAATATTAAAAAAGGTGCTTTATGATCATTACGGTAGGCAACACGAAGGGCGGAGTAGGAAAGACCACGCTGGCTGTCAATCTGGCAATTGCGCGGGCGCTGGCCGGGCGCGATGTGTGGCTGATCGACGGCGACCGCCAGGGCACCGCTCAGACCGCCATCAGCATCCGGGCTGATGCTGGCCACGCCCCCGGTATCGCATGCGCGACCTACCCGGACGGGCCGACACTTCGCGCCCAAGTGCAGCAGCAAGCATCCAAATTCGATGACATCATCATCGACGCAGGCGGACGGGATTCGACCGCTCTACGTGCCGCCCTGGTCCTGTCCGATGTGCTCTTGGTGCCGTTCCAACCGCGCAGTTATGACGTGTGGGCGCTCAACGACATTGCAGCACTGATAGATGAGGCCCGCAGTGTGCGCGATGGTCTGCGAGCTGTGGCGATTCTGAATTGTGCAGATCCAGGCGAGTCCTCAACTGACAACAGCGAAGCCGCCGCAGCGGTGGCGGAGATCCCCCAGTTTGCGTACCTCGACACACCAATCCGCCGCCGAAAGGCTTTTGCCAACGCAGCTGGCCAAGGGCTATCGGTGCTCGAACTCAAGCCAGCAGACAGGAAAGCGGCAGACGAGTTAAATGCGCTTGTTAGTGCATTGTTTTAATATCAAAATAATACGTTTAAAGAATCTAGGTAATACGCTATGACGATCACAAAACCGAAGCCACAAGCAACCCCTGCAGCCGATGCGTTCATTGCTGGAGCGCCCGACGCTGAGTCGAAGCCAAGGGGGGTCAAGAAGGGCAACAAGCAGCAAATCAGCTTGACCATCGCGCCGCCCTTGCTTGCCAAAATTGACGAACTGGCCGCTGAACTCGGTCAATCAAGAGCAGCTGTCATCAACATGGCAATCTATCGCGCAGTCGAACACGGCCTCGTCATTGATGGTTTGCGCAAGTATTGAGAGAGTATTTTTTTACTATTAAAACAGTATTAATTTAATCGGATTTAAAAATGACTATCGGCAAGGATATCAAATCCGAAGCACCTAAAAAGACGACGGACGAGTTAAAAGCTGAGCTGCGGTTGAAAATTCGCTTAGAAATTGAGCGCCTTGATGGACTGTATGACGCGGAAATGCTCAAGTGCATTGACTTTGAGCGGCGCATTGAACAAGCCAAGGGCGTTGACGATGCCACCGACTCAATGGTGCGCGAACTAGCAATTGTCCAAAAAACCCGCCGAGATATCGGAGATCTAGCGTCGATGAAACGGCAGGAGTTACGAGATGTCGATGGCCCAACGCTTGACGAGGAATACGTTGCGGCCCATCAGGAAATGCAGGCACGGCATCGCTACCTTTCCGACCAAATAGTCAGTGTTCATAGAACATTAGCAAAACTGGCCAGTATTGGACAGACGCACACAGAAGAGGCGGTTTCAATGCGTGCAAGTGTCCTCGATTTGCAGGAGCAACGCGGACGCGTAGAGGCCAAATTGGCGACTATCTTTGGGCAGCTTGAGTCTCAGCGCAAGGAGTCCGAACCGCGAACTGCGAACACCGGCTACATGTCAAAACCCGAACGAGGGCTAATACGGCACCGCCATCCAAACCGGGATTTTTTTCTCGCCGATATGTTCGACTACGCCATGAAAGACGATGGCGCGAGCATGGAAGCGCCGATCTTCACTCTTTCGACTAAGCCCGATCTGTCGATCTGGACATGGGAGAGCAAGGACAAATCGAAGAGCATCAAAGTCGCACCCTCCGTGCTGGGTCGAGCAACGCAGTTCGACAAGGATGTGCTGATCTATGTCGTTTCACAGCTGACAGAAGCACTGAACCGTGGCCGCGATGACACAAACCGGACTGTACGATTCACGGTTTATGACTACTTGGTAACGACAAATCGAGGCGTTGGCGGAGCCGACTACAAGCGTCTGCAAGAGGCTTTTGAGAGGCTGTCCGGGACGCGTATCACCACTGATATTCGTACTGGCGGTGAGCGAGTGAAAGAAGGTTTCGGCATCATCGACACTTGGCGGATCATCGAGAAGTCAAAAGAAGATGAGCGCATGGTCGCAGTAGAAATCACCCTGTCTCGCTGGCTCTATAACGCTGTACAGGCGTTTGAAGTGCTAACGATCCACCCGGACTATTTTCGGCTGCGCAAGCCGCTTGCTCGGCGCTTGTATGAGATTGCCCGCAAGCACTGCGGGCATCAAACGTCCTGGGCTATCGGGCTTGAGTTGTTGAAGGAAAAGGCGGGTAGTAAATCCACGACCAAGGAGTTCCGCCGAGCAGTACGGGACATTGAGACTGACAACAGCTTGCCTGAGTACCGCGTGATGGTCGGTCACGATGACAAAGTGACGTTCTACGTCCGCGACGGTGCCCGACTGATTCGAGGAATCAGTAAACGAGTTGGTGATTGACACGTCATTTCACCCACCAGCCAGATCGAATATCGGTTTATCACCCACCGCGACGGTGGCTATCGGTGTTTCACCCACCCAGTCACCCTCAGCCTGTGAATAGACACGGTTTATCACCCACCTTTTTTGTGAATAGACACGGTTTATCACCCACCGAGCTATCGGTTTATCACCCACCGGTTGTTTTTTTAAGATGTTGTTTTATAAGTATTTTTTGAGTTTTCAACAACCCGTAACGCGCGCGCGCGGTTTTTAACTCTTAATATATTTAACGCGGGGGCCAACCCCGACCAGCTGCGCAGGTCGCCCTACAAGGGCACCCACCCTTGCAGACATCCAAAAACAACAGTCCCCCACAGGGGGATGAACAAAGCCCCCAGCTTGGCACTGCGTGTCCAAGCTCAGCACCTCCAGCACCTCACCATGCAAGCAGGCGGCCCCCCCGACCCCCTCTACGCGAGGGGGAGAGGACGGCCTAGCGGCCTACCGTCTGTTTTTCAAGAAGAAGGCAAAACAGCCGTTGCGCCGGATTCGTTTGGATGGGGGAAGGGCAGAGGCCAGCCATTTCCCGGCCCATGGCGCGATTTTCCCGGCACACCCGACCCAATCCCCCCAACCGCACGTTTAAAACGCGCCAGAAGGCCGTTTAAGGGGCAGCTTCAGAATTCGGAAAATAAAGCACGCTAGCGATTGCCGTGTCTTGAGTTTGTTGTGGGGTGTTGCGGATTGGCTGAATTAATTACTTTGTTTGTTTATTAGTTCGTTTCTTTGTTTGTTGTTTATGCTAAAATGAGGTTTCACCCACCCGTCATCCCCGTCCAGGAGGTCTGCCATGCGTCCCGTTGAATTCAGTCCCGAGTCCATCATCACTGCCGGTCAGGACCTGCAGGCGATTGGCCGCAACATCACCGGGTTCGCCCTGCGCCAGAAGGTCGGTGGCGGCAATCCGTCCCGGTTGAAGCAGGTCTGGGATGAGCACCTGGCCAGCCAGTCGGTCACCAAGGCCGAGCCGGTGGCCGAATTGCCGGTGGAAGTGGCTGAAGAAGTGGCTCTGGTCACCAAGGAGCTGACGCAGCGCCTGGCGGCGCTGGCCAGCGAGCTCAATGACAAGGCGGTCAAGGCGGCAGAGCGGCGGGTGCATGAGGTGGTGCGCTCAGCCGGTGAGCAGCGCGCCCAGGCCGAACGTGAGCTGGCCGATGCGTCCCAAACGGTGGAAGACTTGGAGTCCATGGTCGATGAAGCGACGGTGCAGGTCACGGCGCTGGAAGCCAAACTGGCGGATCTGCAAGTCAGTCACCAGACTCAGGCGGTGGAGCTGGCCCAGGTGCGGGAGCGTTTGGTGGTGACGGAACAAACCGCCAAAGGGTCGGCTGAACAACATGCGGCTGAGCTGGCCCGCATGACGGCCACCATCGAGGCCGAGCGTGCCCGCCACCAGCAGGAAGCCGAGCAGCTTCGGGCTGAGCTGGCTGAACAAAAGAAAGTCAGCCTTGGCGCGGCAGCCGAACGTGACCAGGTGCGCGCCGATCTGGCAGCGATCACTGCCAAGTCAGAGGCCATCGAGCAGGCGCGCCAGGAACAACGCCAAGCGGCTGAGCTGGAAGCCGGGCGCGCCGGGGAGCGTCTGGCCAAGGCTGAGGCTGACCAGGAGAAGGCGCACCAGGAGGCCAGCGCAGCACGCGAGGATGCCGCCAACCTGCGCGGCCAGGTCGAGGCCATGAAGGCTCAGGTGGCTGAGCTGATGCAGGTGCTGGCAGCGAACAAACCCTGATTCTTTTCCTGCCCGGTGTGGGCGTCACGACCTGGCCGGTGGCCAGTGTCTGGCAGTGTGAATCAGTCAGGACCCACACCGTGTCCTGGTTGATCTCGTCCACGGGGTCTGAGGCGCAGTGGAAACCGTACCGGATAGCGCTTGCAACCGGACACCTTGCTTATGGTGTTTTTCGACGGAATCTTCGGCGGTTCCGGCTTACACCCCCAACAGCCAAGCCGTACCCGCTGCCGTGGCTTCTGCATGGCTTTCAAACGTGCCACTGAGGGCGTTGTAAATGTTCACCTCCTTGGTGTTCACCTCCCATGCATCACCCTGCCAAGTGGGGCAAACGGCAAAGGCGTAATCCTGCCCTGTTTCGTCCATCTCAACGTACGCGGCTTGAAGCTCTGGGCGAAGCGGTGGCATTCGGTAAGTTCCACACCAACCACTTGACCTCATGCCATGGATTCCACTGGCGGGATGGTGGGCAGGGCTGGCAGGTCAAACAACGCCCGATCATCGTCGCGTGTCAGTGAGGCATCGAGCATGGCAATCAGCTTATCTTGAGGCCATTCCCCACGCTCGACTTTGGCGAGGATGGCAGCACCGACAAGAATCTTTCTCCGGGTATCCATCGAGCGCTTAACCTTGGATTCTGCCGCTCGTTTGATCGCCTCGATTTTTTGCTTTTTGGCTTTCTCCTGCTTGAGCTTTTTCTCCAGCGCTTCAATGCGCTCTTCGATGGTTGCCATTTTTACGCCTTTCATGGGATGATGCTTTGCATCTTACCCCGGAGGCTGCCAGGCGCGTTATAGGGCGAGAAGACGTAGAATGCGCCGGGAGAAGGAACCCGAAGCAGGATGCAAGGGCGCACTTAGGAGTTACTGCGTAACTCGTGCGGTTCCTGCGGAACAAAACCGAAAAAACCAGCCCCATGGCCATCTACCACCTCAGCGTCAAGGCAATCAGCCGTTCAGCCGGTCGCAGTGCGACCGCTGCCGCTGCCTACCGCGCTGGGTGCAAGATTACCGATGAACGCACCGGCGACATTCACGACTACACCCGCAAGGGTGGCGTCGAATCTGCTGACATCGTTTTGCCAGAAGGTGCGCCCGAGTGGGCGACCAACCGGGCCAAACTCTGGAACGCCGCCGAGCTTGCAGAAAAGCGCAAGGATGCTTGCGTAGCGCGAGAGTTCGAAGTCGCTTTACCGTCCGAGCTTTCCACCGCCGAGCGGCGGCGGCTGGCTCTGGACTTTGCCAAGGACATGGCGAACCGTGAAGGATGCGCCGTAGACGTTGCCATCCATACCCCCGGCAAGGAAGGCGACAACCGCAACCACCACGCCCACATCCTGCGCACCACCCGCAAGGTGGACGCGGATGGAATGGGTGCAAAGCTAGACACAGAAAAAGCCGGTCGCAAACGCTCCGAAGACTTAGAGGCCGTGCGGGCACGCTGGGCCGACATGACGAACGAGCGCTTACGCGAAAACGGCATAGCCGCCCGCATCGATCACCGCAGCCTTGAGGCGCAGGGCATCGAGCGCGAACCAACCAAGCACCTCGGACCAGCAGCCAGCGGGTACGAACGCCGGACAGGCCAGCCCAGCGACAAGCGCATCCAGCAGGAGCGCGAAGCCGTTGAACGACTGACCAAAGCCAAGGAAGCGGGCGAACTGGAGCGGCAAAGCCGCCAGCTCGACCGCTCCATCATCGACCTGTCAGGCGATCTGAGCGCGGCCAAGGCCGAGCGCGACCGCCCGCCTGTCCGGGCTGCGGGCATCGACCCGCGCAGTCAGTATCACCCAGACAACATCGCCAAGCGCCAGGCGCTGGAGGCCGCTAGGCCCGCGCCGGAAGTGAGGCAGGCCGCAGCCTCTGGCGTGGCCGACTTCCGGGCGCAGTTCGAGGCCGCGAAGCTGGCCGAAGCCGGGAAGCAGCAGGCACGGCAAGCCTTCGAGCAGTTCAAGGCCGAACAGCAGGCGCAGCAGCGGCAAGCCGAGCTGGCCCAGGAGAAAGCAGCGCAGGCACTGGAAAAGCAGGAAGCCGAGCGCAAGCAACAGCCCAAACGCGAGCGGGGTAACGATGGCCCCGGCTGGTCAAGATAAAGGCCTGTGATACATTGAATACATGCATCTAAATGGAGGTTTGCAATGGCTACTTCGATTCGCCTTGCTCCTGAAACGGAGCAAAGGCTTGACTATCTCGCATCCCATACGGGGCGAACAAAGGCGTACTACCTGCGCGAAATCATTGAACAGGGCATCGAGGAGATGGAGGACTACTACCTCGCAGCGGACGTATTGGAGCGTGTCCGCAAGGGCCAAGAGCAGGTGCATTCCTCGGCTGACGTGAGGAGAGACCTTGGCCTGGACGATTGACTACGCCGACACGGCTAAAGGGCAGCTGCGCAAACTCGACAGACAAACGGCGCGGCGCATCTTGGATTTCATGGACGAGCGCATCGCCGACCTGCAAAACCCGCGCAGCACCGGCAAGGCGTTGACGGGTCCGCTGGGTGGCTTGTGGCGCTACCGGGTGGGCGATTGCCGGATCATTTGTGATATCCAGGACGGCGCTTTGCGCGTCCTCGTGGTGCAGGTGGGCAACCGGCGCGAGATTTACCGATAGGGGGGTTAATGGACGCACAGCAGCAGCTATTCGGTCTCATGACCATTGCAGAGGAACAGCAGAAAGCCGTCAAGGCCGCTATCGACGGGCTGACCGCAGAGCGGACAGAACTCGCTAAGGAACGCGCCGCACTGACGCAGGCCGTGGCCAAGGTGGCCAGTGTGGCAGGCGACGTGAAGCGTGCCGCCGCCGATGCTGTTCCAGCCATGGAACGGGCTGCAGGCGAGGCCGTAGGCACTTCGGTGCGGCAATCTCTTGCCGGGGCCTCACAGACGGCTGCAAATGCGCTTGGTGAGGCGGCAAAACCTGTGATTCGCAGCTTGTCAGGCGTGGTGCAGGCCGCTCAAGATGCAGAAGGCTCCATGCGCAGCGCGGGCGCATGGTTCGCTTGGAAATGGGTGGCTGTGGCCGCAGGCGGACTGATCGGCGTGTGCCTGGTGGCGTATGCCTCACTGGCGTGGCAGTTGCACCAGGTCAGCATCTTGCGCGACGACAGGGCCGCGCTTGCCGCCGATGTGGCGCAGATGCAGGCAAACGTGTCGGCTTTGGAAAAGAAGGGCGGGCGCATCGTCATGACCACATGCGGCGGGCGGCTGTGCATCGAAGCCAGCAGTAACCAAGGCGCAGGTGCCGAACAGTGGAAAGGTGGCAACTGGAGCACCAAGCAAACCAATGTCCAGCTCGTGATTCCAAGGGGGTACTGACCTATGAAAAGGCTCAACGACTTTGTTGGCACGCATCCCCGAGAAACAGGCGCGGGCGAAGTAGCGGGCCGAGCGTGAGCCATGCCTGGCAACCGTTGCCCTCAAACGTGGTGCAGCCCGCTATGGCTGGTGTCTGTTTGGAGGTCCAGGGCCTAATCAAGCTTGTTTGAGGAGGCCCAGGGCGCAGGGGCACTGGCTAGAAAAGCACTATGAGATACAATGTATCTCATTAACTAGGAGCGATGATGCCTGCAACAACGATGGTTCATGTCCGTGTGGATGAGCAGATCAAGATCCAGGCGGCAGATACGTTGGCGACGATGGGATTGACCATCTCTGATGCTGTGCGGGTTTTTCTGATGCGGGTGGTTGCCGACAAGCAAATGCCTTTTGCCATCAAGGCCCCCAACGCTGAAACACGTGCGGCGATGATGGAGGCTGATGACATCGCCAGTGCCCACAGCGCCCGGTTCACTTCTGCGGACGCGCTGTTCGATGACCTCGAAAAGAACAGCCGCCAGTAAACGTGCCGCGCTCCCGAGAGCAGCCGACTAGGGGTAGAGCAAGCAGTCGTGTCACCAGCCGCCATTTCGATCACGGTAGGTCGAGCCGGGTGTTCATATCGAGATCGAACCGACCATACGGGTTGACGTGTTCCCAGATCAGCGGCGTCAGGGCGGCGTAGTCGCGTGGTGTGAACCTGCCCTGCCAATGCGGCAGGGCCAAGA
>NZ_JAGPBB010000042.1 GCF_018063565.1 Rhodoferax sp. | reverse complement strand
TGCCCGGCGACAACGTGTCGATCACGGTCAAGCTCATTGCCCCGATCGCCATGGAAGAAGGTCTGCGCTTTGCCATCCGCGAAGGTGGCAAGACCGTCGGCGCCGGTGTGGTTGCCAAAGTGATTGCTTAAGGTATCAAGGAACAACATGGCAACCAAACAAAAAATCCGCATTCGCCTGAAGGCATTCGACTACAAGCTGATCGATCAATCAGCCGCCGAGATTGTTGACACGGCTAAACGTACTGGTGCGATCGTCAAGGGGCCGGTGCCGCTGCCGACACGCATGAAACGTTTTGACATTCTGCGCTCGCCGCACGTCAACAAGACCAGCCGTGATCAGTTTGAAATTCGTACCCATCAGCGGCTGATGGATATTGTGGACCCCACCGACAAAACTGTCGACGCTTTGATGAAGCTCGATCTTCCGGCCGGTGTTGATGTGGAGATCAAGCTGCAGTAAGTGGCTCGCATGTCATGCGCCAGCCAAGGTGCATGGCAGCAAAACAGTTGGTCAGGACGCTTGCTTCTGGTACTGGCTGGGGTTATACTCACAGGCTTCGCATAAATTTGCGCCATTTTTGGCGCAAATTTCAGTGAAGTTTTATTAACAGTCTCTCACATCAAGACAGTGTGACCAATTGAAGTCGCTCTGGTGAGAGTTACGGAGAAAACAATGAGTCTTAGCAATCACTTAGGGTTGCTGGGGCGCAAGGTTGGGATGATGCGTCTGTTCACAGACGATGGGAACGCGGTTCCTGTCACGGTGGTAGATGTATCCAACAACCGAGTGACCCAGGTCAAAACCCAGGAGAACGACGGCTATGTCGCTTTGCAAGTGACATTTGGCGCGAAGAAAACTTCTCGTGTCAATAAGCCCATCGCTGGCCACCTGGCCAAGGCGGGAGTAGAAGCCGGTGAAATAATTCGTGAGTTTCGGGTGGCTGCCGATACTGCTGCGCAGTTTCAGGCTGGTGCTACGGTTGCGGTTTCCGCTGTGTTTGCCGTTGGCCAGAAGGTCGATGTACAGGGTACTTCGATTGGTAAGGGTTACGCGGGCACCATCAAGCGTCACCACATGAGCTCTCAACGTGCGTCACACGGTAATAGCCGTTCGCACAATGTCCCTGGGTCGATCGGTATGGCGCAAGATCCTGGTCGCGTTTTTCCGGGCAAGCGGATGACTGGGCATCTTGGTGATGATTTGGTCACGACGCAAAATCTGGATATTGTTCGGGTCGATGAGGCGCGCCAGTTGCTGATGATTAAAGGTGCGATTCCTGGTTCCGCTGGCGGGTTTGTCACGGTTCGTCCGGCTGTGAAAGCAGCTGCCGCAGATAAAGGAGCGAACTGATGCAGCTCGAACTCCTCAATGACCAAGGCCAGGTCGCGTCCAAGCTGGATGTGCCTGAAACCGTGTTTGGCCGCGCCTACAACGAAGACCTGGTTCACCAGGTGGTGGTTGCCTACCAAGCCAATGCACGCCAAGGGACCCGCGCCCAGAAGGACCGCGAACAGGTCCGTCACTCGACCAAGAAACCTTTCAAACAAAAGGGTACTGGCCGTGCACGCGCTGGTATGACCTCGTCGCCCCTGTGGCGTGGCGGCGGTCGCATTTTTCCGAACATGCCCGACGAAAACTTCGCGCAGAAAATTAACAAGAAGATGTACCGCGCCGGCATGGCGTCGATCTTCTCGCAGTTGGCCCGCGAAGGCCGCTTGGCAGTGGTTGAGTCGCTGACCGTCGAGTCGCCCAAAACCAAGGCACTGGCCGCCAAGTTCAAGGCGATGAACCTTGATTCTGTGTTGGTGATCGCCGACGAGGTTGATGAAAACTTGTACCTCGCTTCACGAAATCTGGTCAACGTGCTGGTGGTTGAGCCTCGCTACGCTGATCCGGTCTCATTGGTCCACTACCGCAAGGTATTGGTCACCAAGGCTGCCATGGGCAAACTGCAGGAGATGTTCGCATGAGCCACGGTTCGCATAATCATAAGTTTGACGAAGGTCGCCTGATGCAGGTCCTCGTAGCACCCATCGTGTCTGAGAAGGCCACCATGGTCGCCGAGAAAAGCAACGGCGTGACTTTCAAGGTGCTTCAAGATGCCACCAAGTACGAGATCAAGGCCGCTGTGGAGTTGATGTTCAAGGTGGAAGTCAAGGGCGTTTCGGTGGTCAACACCAAAGGCAAAACCAAGCGTTTTGGCAAATCTGTAGGTCGTCGCGACAATGTTCGCAAGGCTTATGTGCGCCTCAAGCCTGGTCAAGAGCTGAACCTAGGTGGGGAGGCTGCGTAATCATGGCTGTTATCAAAATGAAACCGACTTCCCCAGGCCGCCGTGGCGTGGTGAAGATTTCGCGTGACCACCTGCACAAGGGGGCGCCGCACGCGGCTCTGCTGGAGCCTCAATTCCAGCAGGCTGGTCGTAACAACAATGGTCATATCACCACACGCCATAAAGGTGGTGGTCACAAGCATCATTACCGTGTGGTTGATTTTCTGCGTAGCAAGGACGGTGTCGCTGCCAAGGTCGAGCGCATTGAGTATGACCCCAATCGGTCGGCGCACATCGCCCTGGTGTGCTACGCGGACGGTGAGCGTCGTTACATCATCGCACCACGGGGACTGGAAGTTGGCAGTTCGATCATGAGCGGTGCTGAAGCCCCGATCCGCGTTGGCAACACCCTGCCGATTCGCAACATTCCGGTGGGCTCCGTCGTGCATTGCATCGAGCTGCAAGTGGGCAAGGGTGCTCAGGTGGTTCGCTCGGCTGGCGCTTCAGCGACCTTGCTGGCGCGTGAAGGCACTTACGCCCAAGTGCGTATGCGCTCAGGCGAAGTCCGCAAAATCCACATTGACTGCCGTGCCACCTTGGGCCAGGTTGCCAATGAAGAACACAGCCTGCGCCAACTCGGCAAAGCCGGTGTCAAGCGTTGGATGGGTATCCGCCCGACCGTTCGCGGTGTGGTGATGAACCCTGTGGACCACCCGCACGGCGGTGGTGAAGGCAAGACCGGTGAAGGCCGTCATCCAGTCGATCCTTGGGGTAATCTGACCAAGGGTTACCGTACCCGTAACAACAAGCGCACGCAGGTCATGATCGTGTCGCGTCGCAAGAAGTAAGGGGAAGGAACAATGACTCGTTCACTCAAAAAAGGTCCCTTTGTTGACCATCACCTGATTGCCAAGACCGAAAAGGCCGTGGCAACCAAGGACAAGAAGCCGATCAAGACCTGGTCGCGTCGCTCCATGGTTTTGCCCGAGTTCATCGGTCTGACCATTGCCGTGCACAACGGCAAACAGCATGTGCCGGTCTATATCACCGACCAAATGGTTGGCCACAAGTTGGGAGAGTTCGCGCTCACCCGGACTTTCAAGGGCCACCCTGCGGACAAAAAAGTCCAGAAGAAATAAGGAGTTGACCATGGAAACACGTGCAACCCTTCGTGGCGTTCGTTTGTCTGTTGACAAGGGCCGACTGGTCGCGGATCTGATCCGTGGCAAGAAAGTCGACCAGGCTTTGAACATCTTGCAGTTCACGCAGAAAAAAGCTGCCGTGATCATCAAGAAGGTTCTGGAGTCCGCAATTGCCAACGCTGAGCACAACGATGGCGCTGACATTGACGAGTTGAAGGTGAAAACCATCTACGTCGAACAAGGTGCGTCGCTTCGGCGCTTCACGGCCCGTGCTAAAGGTCGTGGTAATCAAATCAGAAAACCCACGTGCCATGTGTACGTGACGGTCGGAAACTGAAAGAGGCCAGGAAGTTATGGGACAAAAAATCCATCCAACCGGCTTTCGTCTGTCGGTCAGTCGTAATTGGGCATCGCGCTGGTATGCCAGTGATCGTGATTTCGCCGGCATGCTGGCCGAAGATATCAAGGTACGTGATTACCTCAAAACCAAGCTGAAAAATGCGTCCGTATCACGCGTGCTGATCGAGCGCCCCGCCAAGAATGCCCGCATCACCATCTATTCGGCGCGTCCGGGCGTGGTCATTGGCAAAAAGGGCGAGGACATCGAGAATCTTAAGCGTGATCTGGGTAAGCAGTTGGGCGTGCCGGTGGCCGTCAACATCGAAGAGGTGCGCAAGCCAGAAATCGATGCCAAATTGATTGCCGACAGCATCACGCAGCAGCTCGAGAAGCGCATCATGTTCCGTCGGGCCATGAAACGCGCCATGCAGAATGCCATGCGTTTGGGTGCTCTGGGCATCAAGATCATGTCCTCCGGGCGCTTGAACGGTATCGAAATTGCCCGCTGCGAGTGGTACCGCGAAGGTCGGGTGCCACTGCATACCCTGCGTGCCGATATCGACTACGGAACCTCTGAAGCCAAGACCACCTATGGTGTGATTGGCGTCAAAGTCTGGGTTTACAAAGGGGACACCCTGGGTCGCAATGATCTGCCCGCGGTTGAGACCCCTCGTCCAGATGATGAGCGCCGTCCGCGTGGACCACGTCGTGATGACCGCGGCGGGCGTCCCGGATCTGATCGTCCGGCACCCCGTGGCGCGCGTCGCCCCGTTGGCAGCAATGCCGCTCCCAGTGATGGCAGCGACAAACCTGCCGAAGCCACAGGTGCCAATGCCACGAAACCCACCGTTCAGCGCGTCCGCAAGGTAGCCGCGCCAGCTGCAGCAGCTGACGGTAAAGGAGAATAATTATGTTGCAACCCGCGCGTCGCAAGTACCGCAAAGAGCAAAAGGGCCGTAACACCGGTATTGCAACCCGAGGCAGCTCGGTTGCGTTTGGTGACTTCGGTCTGAAATGTACTGACCGTGGCCGTTTGACGGCCCGTCAAATCGAGGCCGCACGTCGTGCGATTTCGCGTCACGTCAAACGTGGCGGCCGGATCTGGATCCGGGTGTTTCCCGATAAGCCAATTTCTCAAAAGCCTGCCGAAGTGCGGATGGGTAACGGCAAAGGTAACCCTGAGTATTACGTGGCCGAAATTCAACCCGGCAAGATCGTTTTTGAGATTGTCGGCGTGAGCGAAGAGCTGGCACGTGAGGCTTTCCGCTTGGCGGCTGCCAAGTTGCCTCTGCGTACCACTTTTGTGGCGCGCATGATCGGTCAGTAATCAGGAGCAATGGATATGAAAACGACTGAATTACGACAAAAAGACGTCGCCGGCCTGCAAGCAGAAGTTAAAGAGCTCCAAAAAGCCCACTTTGGTCTGCGTATGCAAAAGGCGACCCAGCAACTCAACAATACCGACGCACTGCGCCTTGCGCGCCGTGACATCGCTCGCGCCAAGACCATTCTGGTTGAAAAGCAAGCGGCCAGTCAGTCCGCCAAATAAGGAGCGATAAATGACGGAAGCTAAGACATCCTTCAAGCGCACCTTGATTGGCAAGGTGGTGAGTGACAAGCGCAGCAAGACGGTTACCGTTTTGATCGAACGTCGCGTCAAACATGAGCTCTACGGCAAGATCGTTGGCAAATCCAGCAAGTACCATGCCCACGACGAAAAGGGCGAGTACAAGATGGGCGACATCATTGAAATTACCGAGAGCCGTCCCATCTCCAAGACCAAGAACTGGATTGCGACCCGTTTGGTTGAGAAAGCCTCATTGGTATAAGCCTGATGCAGTCGGGTACTGCGACATGAATTGAAACGGCTCACTAAGTGGGCCGTTTTTACGTGTATTTGATGAAAATTCGATGAGATGTCGCTTCTTCAAGACGGGTCAGACACTTGATTTGATCCCTCAGATCGTCCGGGAAGACAGACCGTGGCAGCAAGCGTTGTTCAACGCCGGTCGAAGACGGCAAGATTGGCGCTGACGATCCAACGCACCGGCAAGCTGAAGGTGAGTGACGCCTGGTCAAGACCGTTCCAAGCCAAAGACGTCTCAGCTTAGCCAAGTCAAACTACCGACAGTGATCGCTGCACACACCAGCAAGATGACGATGGCCTTGACTCTGTCGCCCAATCGATCACGCGCGTCTTGTGCCTGGAAATCCAGGGTCTTGTCCCCTGTCAGCATCGGCTTGATCAGGTTCTCGCCTTTCTTGACCCGGTAAAAGGCAATAGCAAGCAGGTGCAAGGCCACCAGCGTCAACAGAATCAGCTTGCCGACTTCCTTGTGATAAAAGGTTGCCATGCTCACCAACTCACTGGAAACAAATCGAGTGAGTGGTCCTGCTGCCGCAATTTCGTCGTCGCTGATCAGACCAGAACCGACCTGTAGAAACAGGAAACCCAAAAGGGCGATGACCGAAAAAGCACCCAGGGGATTGTGGCCAACGGAATGGTTAGGATCACCGCGGCCACCGAGGTAGGCCAGAACTTGCCCTGGGGTATAGAGAAAACTGCGGAAACGCGACCAATGGCCACCAACCAATCCCCAGACAGCCCGAAACAACAACAGGCTGAACACGGTGTAGCCCAGTCGAAAATGCCATTCCATCGCTGTACCGCCGATTTGTGCACTGATCACCAGACCTATAACGCAGGCGGCAAGCAGCCAGTGGAACAGCCGGGTCGGGGCATCCCAAACGCGCACGGTGTATTTCATGTGTTCCTTTGCCTTCTCTGCAAGATTTGGCGATTCGCCATAAACTCACGATCGCCTTGCTCTTTTTAGTTTAACTTTGATTGGAAATCCATGAAGAAAATTGCCGCCATTGTCCTGACCGCCGTCGGCGCTGCTTTTGTGATGCCTGCCGCAGCGCAGTTTGCCAAGCCTGAAGATGCGATCAAGTATCGCAAAAGCGCATTGTTTGTGATGCAGCAGAATTTCGGACGTGTTGCTGGTATGGCGGCTGGCAAGATCCCATTTGATGCCAAGGTGGCTGCGGACAGCGCAGCGGCGGCAGAGTTTGTGGGCAAGCTGCCCTGGGCCGGGTTCGGCCCTGGAACTGACAAAGGCGACACCAAAGCCAAGCCGGAAATCTGGGCTGAGAAGGCAAAATTTGACGACTATGCCCACAAGTTGGAAGCGGAGTTGGCCAAGCTCACAGTGGCCGCCAAGTCCGGAAATCTGGACGCCGTGAAAGCTGCGGCCAATGCGGCAGGCGGTGCTTGCAAGGCCTGCCATGATGATTTCCGCGCCAAGTAAATCTGGTTGGTGTCGACGCCGGGCTGGTTGAGCATCTGCGTTGCTGCTATAAACTGTAGCAGCCACTGAAAGATCACCATGATGCAACGCCGGGCAGCGACGACACGTCTGCTTTCTTCAGCCGCCAGTTCCCTGGCGGTTTTTCATTGGGGCGCCTGGGCACAGGCGAAACCAGTCCTGACCAATCAGCAGATATCGAGCGGACTAAAAGCGGCGCTTGAGCAGGGTGCGCGCGTCGCAGTGGCGCAATTGGGTCGCCCGGATGGATTTTGGGCCAATGACAAAGTTCGCATCCCGTTGCCCGGGCATTTGCAGGACGCGGCCAAGTTACTGCGCAAGTTGGGGCAAGGCGATCGCCTCGATGAACTGCTCAAAGCCATGAATCAGGCGGCAGAGGCTGCCGTACCTTTGGCACGAGACAGCCTGGTGGCCGTTGTCAAGGCCATGAGCTTTCAGGACGCTGCCACGATCCTAAGGGGTGGCGACACGTCAGTGACTGATTTCTTTGCCAGCAAGACGCGCGGCAGCCTGGGCGATAAGTTCTTGCCAGTGGTGACCAAGACCACTGCGCGGGTCGATCTTGCCGCCAAATACAACCGGGTCGCCAGCAAGGCCGTTGCAACGGGTCTGCTCAAACCAGATCAATCATCTCTTGAGCACTATGTCACAGACAAGACATTGGATGGCCTCTATTTCATGATCGGTCAAGAGGAAAGAAAGATCCGTCACGATCCGGTCGGTTCAGGTAGTCAGTTGCTGGGCAAGGTCTTTGGTGCACTGAAATAAGCGGTCCGACCCCGGCCAACATGCAAATCGTGACCACGCGAACTGCGGTTGTGATGTTCGCCGCATTTGCTTGCGCCTATTTTTTGTCGACCCTGGTTCGGGCAATTACCGCCACCTTGTCGCCTACCCTGACCGAAGAATTTGGCCTGAACTCGGGAGAACTCGGACTGCTGGCTGGCGGTTATTTTTTGGGTTTTGCCGTTGCCCAGTGGCCGATGGGCGTCTGGCTGGACCGATTTGGCCCCAAGAAAGTGCTGATAAGCCTGTTGGCGGTAGCGGTTCTGGGGTGTTGTGCTTTTGCTGCCTCATCCAGTTTTGTCGGACTGTTGTTGGCCCGGGTTTTGATTGGGGTGGGTGTCAGCGCCTGTCTGATGGGGCCACTGACGGCGTACCGCCGCTGGTACGCGCCGGCCTCCCAGATGCGTGCCAATTCGTGGATGTTGATGACCGGTTCACTGGGAATGGTCGCCGCAACGCTCCCGGTGCAGTGGCTGATGCCCTTCACTGGATGGCGACCCATGTTCTGGGCACTGGCCGTGATGGTGGTGTTGTGCATTGTTCTGATCTTCCGAATGGTGCCCGCATGGCGCAGCCCGACAGCGGCCACCAGCCAAAACATCGGCGCGTTGGATGTCCGGCCGGGTTATGCCATGGTATGGCGACACCCGTTTTTCCGTGCCTTGGCGCCCATGGGTTTCTTCATCTATGGTGGATTGGTCGCGATGCAGACCCTGTGGGTTGTGCCCTGGTTGACCAAAGTGGCTGGTATGGACACGCTTCAGGCCGCCCATGCGATGTTCTGGCTCAATGTCGCGATGTTGCTCACCTTCTTGACTTGGGGCTTGGTCAGCCCCTGGTTGGCACGTCGTGGTCTGCAGGCCAGCCGGCTCATTGCCTTCGGGATGCCGTTGAGCTTCGTTTTTCTTGCTTTTATTATAGTAGCTGGAAAGTCAATAGGAATATGGTCTGGAGTACTCTGGATATTTTATTGCATGGCGTGTACGGTGATATCGCTGGCGCAACCTGCGGTCGCCATGGTGTTCCCGTCCGAGCTCGCCGGACGTGCTCTGTCGGCCTTCAATCTGGTGGTGTTTTCCGGCATCTTTGTGGTGCAGTGGGGTGTTGGACTGGGTATCGACGCTTTTGTCGCCATCGGCATGGCGCAAACAGCGGCTTTCCAATCCGCCATGGCGGTCTTTTTGATCATGACCATGTTGTCTTACGCGTACTTTCTCTATGCAAAAAGCCATAATCAGGGCTAACTTACACCCAAGTCCAGCGAACAGGGCTGACTCGGGCATTGCGACTGAAAAGACATGAAAAACGGAATCTTCATCATTGCCCATGCGCCGCTGGCCAGTGCCCTGCGTCAATGTGTGCTGCACGTTTTTCCCGATGCCGCTCCGGCGGTTGCTGTGCTGGACGTTCAGCCCAACGTGCCAACTGAGGAGACCCTGTTGACGGCGCGCCTGACCATGGCCATGCTGAAACAACCCAATACCCTGGTCTTGACCGATATGTTTGGCGCCACGCCCTGCAATGTGGCACAAAAGCTGGTCGATGGGTTGAACACACGTCTCATTGCCGGGGTCAATTTGCCCATGTTGATGCGCGCGATCACCTACCGCAATGAATCGCTTGACGCACTGGTGGCGCGTGCGCTGTCAGGAGGCACACAAGGCGTGATGCAAGTCGCTGTGACCGCGCCGCAAAACCAGATCCGAAAAATCCATGATCAGAACCACCACGACCATCAGCAATAAACTGGGCCTGCACGCCCGCGCCTCGGCCAAGCTCACCAAATTGGCCGGCAGTTTTCCGTGCGAAGTCTGGATGTATCGAGGCGAACGCCGTGTCAACGCCAAAAGCATCATGGGCGTGATGATGTTGGCGGCAGGAATTGGCGTCCCGGTGGACGTTGAAACCCATGGGGAGCGCGAACAGGAGGCAATGGATGCGCTGCTGGCGTTGATCAACGACAAGTTTGGAGAGGGCGAGTGACCTTTTCGATTCATGGATTGGCAGTTGCCCGTGGCATTGCCATCGGGCGTGCGGTGCTGGTGGCATCGAGCCGTCTGGATGTCGCGCATTACTTCATCGAACCGTCCCAGGTGGCGGCCGAGATCAACCGGGTCCGCGATGGCCGTGACGCTGTCGTCAAAGAAATCCACCGCCTGCAGGCCAGCATCGCCCAGATGGGACCCAAGGACACGCCGCATGAACTTGCCGCGTTGCTCGATGTACACCTGATGTTGTTGCAGGACGAGGAGCTCAAAATCGGCGTCAAGCACTGGATTCGTGACCGCCTCTACAACGCTGAATGGGCGCTGACCAGCCAGCTTGAAGTGGTGGCACGTCAGTTTGACGAGATGGAGGACGAATACCTGCGCGAACGCAAGGCCGATCTGGAGCAGATCACCGAAAAGGTGTTGCGCGCCATGCGCGGCATCTCGTCTCCGATCTTCCAGCCGCAGCCACGCGGCAACCGCAAAACCACCCAGCAGGACCTGCTGCTCGACGATACCGTTGACGTGCCGCTGATCCTGGTGGCGCACGACCTGTCGCCAGCCGACATGTTGCAGTTCAAGCAGAGTGTGTTTGCCGGCTTCATTACCGACGTGGGTGGTAAAACCTCGCACACCGCCATTGTGGCGCGCAGCCTGGACATTCCGGCGGTGGTTGGCGCACGCTGGAGCAGCCAGCTCATGCGCCAGGACGACTGGGTCATCATCGACGGCGACGCCGGCGTGGTGGTAGTCGACCCTTCACCCATCATTCTGGCCGAATACGGTTTCAAACAGCGCCAGGGTGAGCTTGAGCGCAGCCGCCTCACACGCCTGTTGCACACACCTGCCGTAACGATGGATGGCCAGAAAATTGAGCTGCTGGCCAACATTGAAATGCCCGATGATGCCGCCAGTGCGCTGGCCGCCGGTGCGGTGGGTGTGGGGCTGTTTCGCAGCGAGTTCCTGTTCATGGGTCGCCACGGCAAACTGCCCAACGAGGACGAACAATACAAGGCATACCGGCGCGCGGTCGAAGGCATGCAGGGCCTGCCCGTCACCATCCGTACCGTTGATGTGGGTGCCGACAAGCCGCTGGACGAAACTCTGCGCGATGACGCCCACCTGAACCCGGCGCTCGGTCTGCGCGCGATCCGCTGGAGCCTGGCCGACCCTGCCATGTTTTTGACCCAGTTGCGCGCCATATTGCGCGCCGCAGCGCATGGGCAAGTGCATTTGCTGATCCCCATGCTGGTGCACGCCAGCGAAATCCGCCAGACCATGGCGCTGATCGACCATGCCCGGGTCCAGTTGGACAACCGTGGCGTGGCTTACGGGCCGGTCAAGGTCGGCGCGATGATCGAAATTCCGGCGGCGGCACTCACGCTCAAGGTGTTTCTCAAGTACTTTGATTTCTTGTCGATCGGCACCAACGACCTGATCCAGTACACCCTGGCCATTGACCGCGCCGACGAGTCCGTCGCCCATTTGTATGACCCGATGCACCCGGCCGTGCTGCGGCTGATTGCCGGCACCATTGCCGAGGGCTACGCACAAGGCAAGCCGGTGAGCGTTTGCGGAGAAATGGCTGGCGATGTCAGCCTGACCAAGCTGTTACTGGGTATGGGTTTGCGCAGTTTTTCAATGCACCCGGCGCAGATCCTTGTGGTCAAGCAGGAAATCCTGCGCGCCGATACCAGTAAGCTTGGGCACTGGGTTGAGCAGGTGCTGGCCGACGACGAGCCGGTCAAAAAATTCGGAAAACTGAACTGAGACAAGGCTTCACCGTCAGCTGAAAACCAGTGGAATCAGCAAGGCAGCCAGCAACACCTGCAAGCCCAGTGCCAGACCAGCGTAAGCGCCAGCGCTTGCATTGACCTGCAAGGCACGTGCCGCGCCGATGCCGTGTGCTGCCGTGCCCAGCGCAAAGCCATGAACCATCCAGCCTGCGCTGTCTTTGGCCACGCCCAACCGGTCAAGAATCAGCTTGCCGCTGAGGGCGCCCACCATGCCAGTCACCACCGCAAATACCGCTGCCAGGGCTGGTATGCCACCAATCTTGTCGGCGATGCCCATCGCGACCGGCGCCGTCACCGACTTGGGTGCCAGCGACAACACCACATCGTGCGGCAGGTCAACCAGCCAGCCAAGCAACAGCGCCGAGCCACTGGCCGCCATGCCGCCGAGCAAGGCTGCCAGCAACAGCCCACGCCAGCGCTGACGCAGTTCGACGCGGCGCTCCCACAGTGGCCAGGCCAGCGCCACGACCGCTGGCCCCAGCAGAAAGTGAATGAACTGCGCTCCCGAAAAATACGACGGGTAATCCACACCCGACAGGCTCAGCAAGCTGGCCAGCAAGACGACCGACCACAGTACCGGATTGGCCCAGGCAGCCTGATTCCATTGCGCGTAGGCTGCTTGCGCCAGCACATACACCACCAGCGTGGCGGTCAGGCCAAACAGTGGCGTGGCGGAAAGATAGACCCAGAGCTCGACAAACTTAGGCATCGCCGCCTCGCTGCGCCGCGCGCAAAACCAGTGCCGTGACGGCCAGGCCAATCCAGGTCGACAGCACGATCACCGCCAGCATACGAAACCCGTACTGACTCAGCAGGCCCAGATGCGTCATCACCCCTACGCCCACCGGCACAAACAGCAAGGAGAGGTGCTGCAGCAAAAAACCGGCACAAGCCGCCACCGGTGCGCGCAGCGGCGTCCAGCGCAACGCCAGCACCAGCAGCACCATGCCAATCACCGGCCCGGGAAACGGCAGCTGCAGCCCGCGCGACAGCAGCTCCCCCAGCGATTGCATCACCAAAAGGCACGCTAGCCCTTGCAGTGCCTTCACAAGTAGCTCCTAAAAGCGTGGCAAATCGGGGTGCTTGAGCTGGCCACCTCGCACCAGCATCTTGCCGTACTCGGCGCAGCGGTGCAGTGTTGGGATGACCTTGCCGGGGTTGAGCAGGCCCAGCGGGTCAAAGGCGCGCTTGACGCCAAACATCTGCTCGTTCTCTTCGGGACTGAACTGCACGCACATGCTGTTGAGCTTTTCGATGCCCACGCCATGCTCACCGGTCACCGTGCCGCCCATGGCCACGCTGGTTTCCAGAATGTCGGCGCCAAACAACTCGGCCCGGTGCAACTGGTCAGCGTCGTTGGCGTCAAACAAAATCAGCGGGTGCAGATTGCCGTCGCCGGCGTGAAACACGTTGGCGCAGCGCAGCTTGTACTTTTTTTCCATCTCCGAAATCGAGAGCAACAAATCGGCCAAACGCTTGCGCGGAATGGTTGAATCCATGCACATATAGTCCGGGCTGATGCGCCCGCTGGCCGGGAACGCATTCTTGCGCCCACTCCAGAAGCGCAGGCGCTCGGCCTCGTCGCGGCTCACCGCAATGGCGGTGGCGCCGCACGCGCGCAGCACGTCGCTCATGCGGCCGATTTCTTCTTCGACCTCTTCGGGGGTGCCGTCGCTCTCGCACAGCAAAATCGCCTCGGCGTTCAGGTCGTAGCCGGCGTGCACAAAGTCTTCCACCGCAGCCGTCATGGGCTTGTCCATCATCTCCAGCCCTGCCGGGATGATGCCTGCGCCAATCACGCTGGCCACGGCGTCACCGGCCTTGCGCATGTCGTCAAAGCTGGCCATGATGCAGCGCGCCAGCATGGGTTTGGGGATCAGTTTGACCGTGACTTCGGTGGTGACCGCCAGCATGCCCTCGGAGCCGATCACCACCCCCAGCAGGTCAAAGCCTGGGGTGTCAAGCGCCTCCGAGCCCAGCGTGAGCGGCTCGCCATCCATGGTGAAGCCGCGCACCTTCACGATGTTGTGCATCGTCAGCCCGTACTTCAGGCAGTGCACACCGCCCGAGTTTTCGGCCACATTGCCGCCAATGGTGCAGGCGATCTGGCTGCTGGGGTCGGGCGCGTAATACAGACCATGCACCGCAGCGGCCTCGCTGATGGCCAGGTTGCGCACGCCACATTGCACCACCGCCGTGCGCGAGACCGGGTCAACCTTGAGAATTTTGTTGAACTTGGCCAGCGACAGCGTAACCCCCAGCGCGTGGGGCAAGGCACCACCCGACAGCCCGGTGCCGGCACCGCGCGCCACCACTGGCACCTTGAGTCTGTGGCAGGTGCGCAGCGCAGCCTGCACCTGAGCATTGGTTTCGGGCAAGGCAACAACCAGTGGACGCTGCCGGTAGGCGGTCAGACCGTCGCACTCGTAGGGTGTCGTGTCCTCGTTGTTCCACAACAAACAATGCATAGGCAAATGCTGGCCTAGCGCTTTTACCAATTCACTTTGCAGCTCTGATCTTGAGAGTGATTTGGTGGTCATATCTGGCAATGTGGCAAGCACGGTGGGTCCTTGGTCAATCGAAACTCAGGCCATAACTCTACGCTGGAGTCTGACCCATTGGGTTGAGTAAATTTTGAAGACCCTGTGAAATGGGGATATCCCCGACAAAGATAGTATGCTCACAGCTCGTTGGTTGCGAAATGTTTTTTGCAATGGATGTGATGCCCGATGACCCCAAAGAAGGAGCCGAAATGGACCTCAAAAAAACAGCCCTGATTCTGGTGGGTTACCAGAATGACTATTTTGCCCAGGATGGCATTTTGCGTAGTGTGGTCGAGGAGCCCGGTCGGGTCGACACCGTGCTGAACAACACCATGGCCTTGATCCGCAGACTGGCCCCGACTGCCGCCACCCTGGTGTCAACCCCGATCGTACTGACGCCAGACTACCGCGCACTGGCCAACCCCTCGGGTATTTTGCACAAGATCAAGGAGTCCGGGGCGTTTGCGGCGGGCAGCCCCGGCGCTGATACGGTGCCCGAGCTTTTGGCGTTTGGTGATCGCATCGACTATGTGCAGGGAAAAGTCGGCTTCAACGGGTTTTCGGGCACCAAGCTTGACGAGTTTCTCCGGGGCAAAGGGATTGAACACGTGCTCCTGGCCGGTATGGTGACCTCGCTGTGCATCGACTCTACCGGGCGCGCGGCTTACGAGCGGGGTTACAGCGTGACCTTGTTGTCCGACTGTACTTCCGCCAGAACACCGACCGAACAGGACTACTATTGCAGCCAGGTTTTCACGCTTTACGCGCAAGTGCTGGCCAGTACCGACATCTGATCGTTGTGAGGATGCAATGCGGCTGACTCTGCCATGGTGACAGCATCCCTGCTCAATGACCTTCAGGTCTCTGCGACCAATCGGTTGCTGGAAGCACTGGTGGAGAGTGAGAACCGGATGCGCCAGCGGCTGGACCTGCTGGCTGAAGTGGTGTTTGAGCTCGATGCGGCCGGGCACGTTGTCTTTCTGAACCGGGCCTGGGTCGCCATGATGGGTGAAGGCGCCCCCACCCTGATGGGGCAGGTCTTTCGGCTTCAGGTGCTACCCGACGATCGGCCGCTTTTTGATGCGGCGCTCAGCAGTGCGGCACGTACCGCCGAAGGTCGGCGCACAGTGCTGCGTTTTCAACGCGATGGTGGTTCCATGCTGTGGGCGGAGCTGACGGTGGTGCAAATCAATGGTGGCCATGTGTGTGCGTTACATGACATCACGGAGCAGCGCCGCGTGCAGGACCAGCTCGAATACATCGCCCGCTACGATGTGTTGACGCGCATGCCGAATCGTACTTTGTTGTCTGATCGGCTGCGCCAGTCGTTGGCCAGCTGCAAGCGGCATGGCAACGCACTGGCCGTGGCGTTTCTGGATCTGGATGGATTCAAGGCCATCAATGACAACCACGGCCACGACGCCGGCGATCAACTGCTCGCCGCATTGGCCGCCCGGATGAAACTGGCACTGCGTGATGGTGACACCATCGCCCGCATTGGGGGGGATGAGTTTGTGGCGGTACTGGTGGATCTGGATCAGCCCAGTCAGAGCGAGCCGATTCTGCACCGTTTGCTGGAGGCCGCGGCTGAGCCGGTGATGGTCGGTGGTCTGCCCCTCAGGGTGTCAGCCAGTATTGGCGTCACCATTTGCCCACAAGACAGCGCTGACGCTGACCAGCTGATTCGTCATGCTGACCAGGCCATGTACATCGCCAAACAGTTGGGTAAGAACAGGGTTCATTATTTTGATGTTGCCAGTGACTGGGCGGTGCGAGTTCATGGGGAAACTCGCGACCGCATCCAGCACGGGCTGCGCAACGGCGAGTTCGAGCTGTACTTTCAACCCAAGGTGAGCATTCGGAACCTGGCGGTTTTCGGCGTGGAAGCACTGCTTCGGTGGCACCACCCGGATCATGGTTTGCTGCTGCCGGGGACTTTTTTGCCTATGATCGAAAACGATGCACTCAGTGTCGACGTGGGTGAATGGGTGATTGCAACGGCCCTGGCCCAAATGGCTCAGTGGGAGTCCATGGGGGCGAGCCTTGAGGTGAGTGTGAATGTTGGTGCCTACCAATTGCAAAGTGAATTTTTTGCCCGACGTGTGGGCGAGCTGCTGGCGGTACACCCAACAAGCCGGCGTGGCAGACTGACCTTTGAGATCCTCGAAACCAGCGCGCTGGGAGACATCGACTATGTGTCGCGTGTCATCCAGGAATGCCAGTCGCGCGGCATCGCTTTTTCTTTGGACGATTTTGGTACCGGGTATTCGTCGCTGACCTATCTGAAGCACTTGCCCGCGGAGACGCTGAAGATCGATCGCAGTTTTGTGCGCGACATGCTCACGGATCGTGACGACCTGGCCATTGTCAAGGGTGTCATTGCGCTGGCACGTGCGTTTCGGCGAAAGGTCATAGCCGAAGGGGTTGAAACCCCCGAACATCTCAAGAAACTACGGCGACTTGGCTGTGACGCGGCGCAGGGCTTTGGCATTGCCCGGCCAATGCCGGCCGTTGAGTTGCCCGCTTGGATGGCTGCGCACCGGTTGGCCCATCCGGCGGGCTTATAGGCGCATCAATACCGCTTGGCAACCGTTCTTCGCTGCGCTGCGTTGCTCAGGCGACACTTTGTTTCAGCCAATCCGCAAAAGCGACGCACTCCCACCGCTCCATCATCCCGGTTCGCCAGCACAGGTAATGCGCGTGCGGGCTGGGGATGCTGGCGCAGAAACAGGCACTGCTGCCCAGGCGCACCAGCGCGCCAGACTCCAGCCAGGGCTGTGCCAGCTTGAGGCGCGTCAGGGCGATGCCCATGCCGGCGGCGGCGCAATCACACATCAGACCGATGTCGTTGAACTGCGAGCCCTCTACCGGTTCGGGCCAGTCCAGTGCGTTGGCGGCAAACCAGGTCCGCCAGGGCTCCAGCGGACTGCGCAGCAGCGGCTCGGACTCCAGGTCTTGCGGCAGCTCAAACGGCCCGTGTTCGCGGACAAAAGCGGGCGATGCCAGCGGCGTGACCTCGTCCTTGATCAGACAGGTGTGCTCCAGGTCAGCATATCGTCCCGTGCCAAAACGGATGATCAGGTCGGCATCTTCGGCCACCACATCCAGCAGCGGGATCGACACTTGCAGCGTGAGGTCGATCTCGGGATAGGTCTCGGTGAACTGGCGTAGCCTCGGGATCAGGATCGAGCGCGCAAAGGTCGGCGTCACGGCCAGGCGCAACTTGCGTTTGCCAGGCTGGCTGGCCGCGCCCGGAAAGCGTTGCAACATCGCCAGCCCTTCGCGCACATGCGCCAGGTAGGCTACGCCCTCGACGGTGAGAGAAAAGTCGGCGCGGCCAAACAGCTTGGTGCCAATGATCTGTTCGAGCTGCTTCACGCGGTGACTCACCGCGCTGGGCGTCACACACAACTCCTCTGCGGTTTGCGTGACACTGCGCAGGCGCGCCAGCGCCTCAAAAGTCAGCAGACACTGAATGGGAGGGATGCGGGCAGCAGACATGACGGCCATTGTTACATTGCATGGCGCTTTTGCAATACCCATCGTAGATCCATCGCACGCCAAAGTGACCATGACAGTTTGGCACCATCTCATTAGAATCACAGCCTTTTTCCCCAGTCGGGGAGCTACCCAAGAGGTTCCATGACGTCCCATGCCACAAGCGCCGGGCGCTCTTTTTTGACCCGACTCAGGCGCATGAAGCCCAAGTTGGCACCGCACGACCTGCTGCGAGATGCGTCGTACCGGCGCCTCTGGACCTCCATTCTGTTCAGCTCGCTGGGGGGTCAGATCACCATGCTGGCGCTACCGTTGACGGCGGCCGTGTTGCTGCAGGCCACGCCTTCGCAAATGGGCGTGCTCACCAGCATGGAACTGTTGCCATTTGTGCTGCTGTCGCTGCCGGCTGGCGTCTGGCTGGACCGGGTGCGCAAGCTGCCGGTGTATGTGGCGGGCGAAGGTCTGATTGCCCTGGTTCTGGCCAGCGTTCCGCTCGGCTGGTACTTTGGCTGGCTCTCGATGCCCTATATGTACGCGGTGTCATTCGGCATCGGCTGCGTGTTTGTCACCGCGGGCACCGCCGCGCAGATTGTGCTGACGCAAGTGGTGCCGCGTGAGCGGCTGGTGGAGGCGCACGCCAAGAATGCGCTGGCCTCCTCAGGTGCCGAAGTCGCTGGTCCGGGTGTGGCCGGGGCGCTGATCAAGCTCACCGGCGCGCCGTTTGCCTTGCTGGCGGACGCAGTCATGCTGATGCTCAGCGTGCTGATTTTGCGTGGCATCCGCGTCCAGGAATCGCTGGCGCCGAAAGCCGGAACACATTTTTGGCGTGATCTGCGAGAGGGTTTGCGTTTTGTTGCGCGCCAGCCGCTGCTGGTTTCGCTCTCCGTCTCGGTGGGATGCTGGCAACTGTTTCACCAGTGTGCGATGGTGGTGCAGATCCTGTTTGCCACCAGAGAGCTCGGTCTGACTGAGCACCAGGTTGGTCTTTGCTATGTGGGCCTGGGCGCGGGGACGGTCCTGGCCAGTATCTTTGGTCACCGCATTTCAGCGCGAATTGGCCCTGGTCCCAGCTTGGTCGCGGGTTTTGCCGCCACTGGTGCCGGCTGGCTGCAACTGGCGGTGGCGCCGCTGGGGGCTTGGGGAGTGGTGAGTTTTGTGTTGATGCTGATGTGCTTTGGCGTTGGTGCGGTGTTGATGTTCATCAACTTTCTGGCGCTGCGCCAGGCTGTCACGCCGGCACCATTGCTGGGTCGAATGACCAGCACGATGCGCTGGCTGATTTTGCTGCCTGCCGGGCCAGGC
Source organism: Rhodoferax sp. (assembly GCF_018063565.1). Taxonomy (GTDB): domain Bacteria; phylum Pseudomonadota; class Gammaproteobacteria; order Burkholderiales; family Burkholderiaceae_C; genus Rhodoferax. Next base: position 16,772 of record NZ_JAGPBB010000042.1, on the reverse strand, counting down.
GCACTGCTGGGCGGGTATTTGGGCGAGCATCTGGGCTTGCGCTACGCCTTGGGTTTGGGCGGATTCGGTGCACTCTTGCTGGCGTTGTGGGCCTGGCGGCACCCGGGCATCTGGCATGTTCGTAGACTGCCACAGACGACAGACGAACACCAGTAGGGCATTTATTGCTACTGATTCAGGTAGCGTCGCTGCAAGTGCGCCTTGAAATGCGCCGGGTTCAGCGGCTCGCCGGTAGCGCGTTGCACCAGCTCGGCTGTGGGCCAGCGGCTGGCCTGGGTCCAGATATTGGCCTTGAGCCAGTCAAACACCGGCGACAGGTTGCCAGCGGCGATGCGTGCATCCAGGTCCGGCATCGAGTGGCGCATCGTGGCAAAGTACTGCGCCGCGTACATGGCACCCAGCGTGTAGCTGGGAAAGTAGCCAAACGCACCCCCGGTCCAGTGGATGTCTTGCAGGCAGCCGTTCTGGAAGTTGCCCTGCGTATCCAGCCCCAGGTACTGCGCCATTTTTTCGTCCCACAACGCCGGGATGTCTTCGGGCTCGATCTGGCCATTCATCAGGTCGCGTTCGATCTCGTAGCGCAGGATCACATGCGCCGGGTAGGTCAGCTCGTCGGCGTCCACCCGGATAAAGCCGGGTTGAACACGGGTGTACAGGCGCGCCAGGTTGTCAGGGGCAAAGGCGGGTTGATCGCCCAAATGCTTTTTGACCCGCGGCGCAATCAGCGCCAGAAACGCCGGACTGCGCCCAAGCTGCATCTCAAATGACAGGCTCTGGCTCTCATGGATGCCCATCGAGCGGGCGCGCCCGACTGGCAGCGCCAGCGTCTCGCGCGGCAGGTTCTGCTCGTAGCGGGCGTGGCCGGTTTCGTGCACGATGCCCATCAGGCTGCGCATGAAGTCGTCTTCGGTGTAGCGGGTGGTGATGCGCACGTCTTCGGGCACGCCGCCGCAAAACGGATGCGTCGAGACGTCGAGCCGGCCACCGTCAAAGTCAAAACCCAAAAGACCCATGATCTCCACCCCGAGCGCGCGTTGCTGCTCGGTGGCAAATGGCCCTTGCGCGGGCAGCACCGGCTCGCCCTGTTGTTTGGCCAGCACTTGCTGCACCAGATCCGGTAGCCAGGTCTTGACATCGCCAAAAATGCGGTCAATGTCAGCGCTGCGGGTGCCAGGCTCAAACATATCCATCAGCGCGTCGTAGGGGCTGACCCCCTGCGCTTGCGACAGGATCTGTGCCTGCTCACGCGCGAGCGCCACCACCTCGCGGAAATTGCCAAGAAAACCGGCCCAGTCATTTTGCTTGCGCTGGGTGCGCCAGGCGTGTTCGCAGCGCGAGCCGGCCAGCGCCTGGGCTTGCACCAGACGCTCGGGCAACAGGTTGGACACTTGCCAGTCGCGCCGCATCTCGCGCAGGTTGGCCAGGCTGGCCTGGTCCAGCGGCTCAAGTGCGGCGGCTTGAAGTTGTTCGGCCAGGTTCGGGTGGGTGATGGTTTGGTGCAGCAGTACCTGCAGTTCAGCCAGGGCGGCCCCGCGTGCCTCGTTGCCCTTGGGCGGCATCATGGCCGCCTGGTCCCATCCGGCAACAGCGCCCAGATGGCCCAGACGGTACAGGCGGGTGAAAGTGTTGGTCAGGGCGGTATAGGCGGGATGGTTCATGAACAGAAGTTGGATGGCGCTGCGGTTTTCAGACGTCGCATTCTGGCACCAGTCGTGAGGGCTTGTGTGAGCAATAGCCCTGACCGATAGAATGGCTTTTCACTTTTTCTCTCAGTCCACCCATGTTTGAACGTCTGGCCGTGTTGTTGCAATACCTGCTGCCCAAGCAGGCGATTTCTGAATTGGCGGGTTGGGTGGCAGACTGGCGCGGTGGACCTGTCACCACGGCGCTGATTGGCTGGTTTGTCCGGCGTTACCGGGTCAACATGGCCGAGGCCGCACAGCCCGACGTCGCCGCCTATCCGACCTTCAACGAGTTCTTTACCCGTGCACTCAAGGCGGGTGCGCGGCCCCTGGCGAATGCTGCGCTGATTTGCCCGGTGGATGGGGCCATCAGCCAGTTCGGCCGCATCGACGGCGGGAGGATCTTCCAGGCCAAGGGGCACAACTACAGCAGTGTGGCCTTGGTGGGGGGAGATGCTGATCTGGCCGGCCAGTTTGACGGTGGCTACTTTGCCACGCTGTACCTGAGCCCCCGGGACTACCACCGCATTCACATGCCGTGTGATGGCATTTTGCGCCGCATGATTCATGTACCCGGTGCCCTGTTTTCGGTCAACCCGGCCACAGCGCGTGGTGTACCGGGTCTGTTTGCGCGCAACGAGCGGGTGGTGTGTGTTTTCGAGAGTGCACAAGGGCCTTTTGTCCTGGTGCTGGTCGGGGCGACGGTGGTGGGCAGTATGGCCACCGTCTGGCATGGGGTCGTGAACGCGACACGCCAGGCCAAGATCAAGGACTGGCGCTATCACGACGGCAACAAACTCATCAAGCAAGGTGAGGAGATGGGCCGCTTTTTGCTTGGATCAACGGTGGTGATGCTGTTTCCCAAGAGCCTGATGGAATTTAACCCGGCCTGGCAGCCCGCTGCCCCCGTGCGTCTGGGTGAGGTCATGGCCAATACCAACAAAGTGGCGGCAAGAGCCCGAACCGGTCTATAAGCATGCGCCGGGTTTGGGCCACTGTATGCCTTGGGTGCGGGCTGGTCTTTGGCATTGCGCAGGGCGAGCCGATCCAGTCGATACAGTCACCGGCGTCCGGGCCGCTGTCGACACTGCTTGAATTGACCGGTCTGTCCCCCACCCAAACAGCGCCCGACCCGCAACGACTGGCCATGTCGTCAACCCGAGCGCATCAACTGCCTTTGTACCGCAGTGTGATGGATCAGCCTTTGAATGCGCCGTACCGCGCAGGTGTGCTGGCCGACACCTGTCGCGAGCTGCATGCGTCGCCCCATGCCACACTTGATTTTGTCGGCGCGTTGGCGGGACTGGAGGTGTCGCGCAGCGCAGAATCTGCATGGCTCTCCATCGACAGGCGTTTGCGCCACAGCGCTGACCCGCTGGCTGCCAGTCTGGCTTGGCTGCAGCCGCCGGCCGGATCTGAGCTGAATGTGGCAGCTGAGCTGCCAGACGCCAGGCAACTGCCAGCGCCACTGCGCTTTGAACTGGCGGTGATGCTGTCGGCCATGGGCCAATCCCATCAGTTTCTGCAACGCGTCCTGGAAAGGCTGCCTGCGACGCTGACACCCGCGCTGCTGCAGCGCCAGGCGCTCGACGGCAATTTGCAGCTCTTGGAAGAGCCGGACTACCGTTTGCTGCTGCCGATGATTGACCGCGAAGCCCTGCTGGCTGGCATGCAGGATCTGGTCGCCGCAACCGAGCGGCTGCAAAAATTTGTCAGCACTGAACCGCATTTGCCTGTCGTCCGCTGGACCCTGGACACCCCCATGGGCCAGATCGTGATCGATACCACGGGTGAGGCCCGCCATTACCAGCTCAAGGACCCGTTGCTGGTACTTGACGTGGGTGGTGACGATCACTACGAGTTCCTGCCGCGCAGTGCCTCGCAGCGCATCAGCGTTTTGCTGGACCACCTTGGCAACGACCACTACAGCACCAGCAGTCCCGGCGCGGACCCGTCGAGTGCCACGCTGGGGTATGGCATTTTGTGGGACACCCAGGGCAGCGACACCTACCAAGGCGGCCAGCATGCGCAGGCTTCGGCACTTTTTGGTGCAGCACTGCTGGTGGATGGTGGCGGCGACAACCACTTCACGGCCAGCAGCCACGCGCAGGCGCACGCCATTGGTGGTCTGGCAGTCTTGCTGAGCAGCCCCGGTAGCGACCGTTTTAGCGCCCAAACCCACGCCCAGGCGTCGGCTGGCCCGCTGGGAGTGGCACTGCTGCTTGACCCGACCGGCAACGATCACTACACGCTGGATAACACACCACTCATCCGTCCGTCGCCGCAGTTGCCAGATCACAACACCTCCATGGGGCAGGGCGCCGGGCGGGGCTTTCGGGCCGATGCAACGGACGGTCGTTCGACCGCGGGTGGCCTGGGTGTGCTGGTGGATCTGGCGGGAGACGACCACTACCGTGCCCAGGTCTTTACACAGGGCACCGGTTATCAGCAGGGGCTGGGAATTCTGGTGGACGATGGCGGCAACAACCGGTTCGAAGCCGCCTGGTACGCCATGGGTGCGGCAGCGCACCAGGGTGCCGGTGTGCTGCTCAAGCGTGGTGGCGGGAATGACCAGTACCTGGCAAGTCATTCCACCTCGATCGGTGCGGCCCACGATTTTTCGGTGGGGGTTTTTCTGGACGAAGGTGGTGATGACCAGTACACACTGGGTGACCTGGGCCTGGGTGCGGCGCATGACAACAGCACCGCCCTGTTTGTGGACGGCACGGGTGACGACCACTACCATCTCAGCGCCAGCGCCTGCCGCGCCTTGGGCGCGGCGTATCTGACCGAGTGGGGCAGCCTGCGTGAAAGTTGGTTGAGTCTTGGGCTGTTCATGGACCTGGGTGGGGCCGACCAATACCCCGCCCAATGTGAACGTGCCCGCAATCAGTCCGCCTGGGCCAGTCCGCGTGCCTGGCCCAGGCTCAAATTGCCCAGCGAGGCCGGTGCTGGCTGGGACGGCACAGCGGTGTTGCCGATGGCTATCCGAACACTGACGCCGGTGCGACCGCCGCCCGGTCAAACACCATGACCAATTCATTGCATCCATCCTCTGAAACATGGCTGTCCTGGCGCTGGGCGCTGGCGACGCTGGTCTATTACGTGACCGTTTGCCTGGCGCATCTGCAGTTCTCACTCTGGCTGGTGCGCGGGCGCGACACGTTCATGGGACGCATGGCGTTTGCCGAGTTGGTGCCTTATGTGGCCGTTGTCGGGGGCGTGGGCTTGTTGGGCTGGATCGCCTGGCAGCTGCGCCGCAGCGAGCGCCCAGTGCTGACGACCGGCATGTGGCTGCTGTGGCTGGCCAGTGCCGTCATGATCGACCAGTACCTGACTTTTTCCACCAACGAATATGCCCATTACCCGCAATACGCCCTGCTGGCCTGGCTGGTGGCACGGACGCTGGATGCGCAGCGCCGCCGCTGGGTGGTGGGTCAGGTGCTGTTTTGGACCACGCTGATGGGCATGGGCGACGAACTGCTGCAGTACCTGTGGATCACCACCAGCTACAGCGACTACCTTGATTTCAACGACTTCCTGACCAATCTGGTGGCTGCGGCGGCGGGCATGTTGCTCTATTACGGCGCCACCCCGTTGCCCACGATCCGGCCGACGCGTGGCCAACCCGTGCTGGCCTGGTCGGTGACGGGTGCCCTGTGCCTGGCCATTGTGCTGGCCATGCAAAGTGGTGTGCTGGCCGTCACCCCCGCCGACAAGGTGCCACCCGGCGGCATTCAAACCGCAGCCGATGGCAGCCGACGCCTGTACTTGCAGCGCGGCCCGGACTTTTACGGCGGCAAACAAAAAGGGCCGCGCCATGGTGAATACCACGTTCTGGCGCCGCTGCCTGGGTTGGCGATCATGCTGGTGCTGGGTGCTGTGTTTGCGGGTTATGGACGGTTTCGCAAGGATCAATCCTGAAGCCAGCGGCCCCGTAAGGCGGCAGAGTCCGGATGCGCGCCTCGACCCAGCGCAAGCCCGGCAGGCGGCCCACCCAGGCAGGCGCCTCAAGGCTTGCAATCAGGTGATGGGTTTGGGCGCGGACATGGGTGGCTTATTGTGATGGATCGGACGGCAAGCCCAGTTGCTGGCAGAGCGTGATCAAGGGCATGGCCAGGATGTCGTGTCCCAAGGGGTAGGTCTCGGTGCCGGGGTAAATCACCAGCTTGCGTGCCGGATTCAGGTCGTCGCAGGCGGCGTGAAAGCCGCGCTCGACCTTGGGGGTCAGGCTGCGTTTGACCTCGATGGCCCAGAGCGCACCGCCGGGCCACTGCAGCAACAGGTCCACCTCGGCACCACCACTGCTGCGGTAAAACCAGCCCTGCACACCAGGGGGTGCACAGCTGAGCAGGTTCTCGATCACAAAGCCCTCCCAACTGGCGCCCAGCACCATGTGCGACAACAGGGTTTCCTTGGTTTCAATGTCCAGCAGGGCGTGTACCAGACCGCTGTCGCGCACATACACCTTGGGGGACTTGACCAGCCGTTTGCCCACATTCGCATGCCAGGGCGGCAGGCGACGCACCAGCAGCAGGGCGCACAGCAGGTCGATGTAGCTTTGTGCGGTTTTTGCATCCACGCCAATGTTGCGCGCCAGTTGGGCCACATTGAGCATGCCGCTCTGGTGGTGCGCCAGCATGGTCCAGAAGCGGCGCAAGGTGTCGGCTGCAATGCGCGGGCCAAACTGCGGGATGTCACGCTCCAGGTAGGCGCGAATGAAGTTGTGCCGCCAGCGCAGGCTGCGCGCGTCGCTGGGGGCGGTCAGGCTTTCAGGAAAGCCGCCGCGCAGCCACAAGGCATCCAGATGGTCTGCACCGGTTTCCAGCAGATGGAGCGGGCTGAGCTCCAGGTAGGCGATGCGCCCGGCCAGGGTTTCGCCCGACTGCTGGAGCAAATCCAGCGAGGCCGAACCCAGCAACAGGTAAAGTCCCGTGCGCTTGCCGTTGCGGCGAGCCTGGTCGATCAGCCCGCGCAGCACCGGAAACAGGTGTGGCGCGCGGTGCACCTCGTCCAGAACGACCAGCTTGTCCAGGTGGTCGGCCAGATACAGCTCAGGCTGAGCCAGCTTGGCGCGGTCGCGCTCGGACTCCAGGTCGAGATAAATGCTGGCGATGGTCTTTGACGCCTCCAGCGCCAGCGTGGTTTTGCCGGATTGGCGTGGGCCCAGCAGGGCAACGGCGGGGGTGTGCTGCAGTTCGTCGGTGAGCAGTGGTAACGAGTGTCGTTGAAACATCCTTGCAATTATGGAGTTTCATTCCATGATTTGCAAGGATAAATCTGTCGGAGTCCGCCTGGTCAGCCCAGCCAGGTGGCCACCCCCGGCTCGCTGGGTCAGCGCCAGCCCAAGACGCGACCGTTATAAGCTGACTGGTGGAACACGCCGCTCTTACCTGAAGATCACCGTCTTGTGCCCGTTGAGCAGCACCCGGTGCTCGCTGTGCCACTTGACGGCACGCGCCAGCACCTGGCTCTCGGTGTCGCGGCCCAGGGCGGTGAGGTCTTCCACCGTTTTGCTGTGGTCCACCCGCGCCACATCCTGCTCGATGATCGGGCCTTCGTCGAGGTCGGCGGTCACGTAATGGGCGGTGGCGCCAATCAGTTTCACGCCGCGGTCGTGCGCCTGGTAATACGGCTTGGCCCCCTTGAAGCTGGGCAAAAACGAGTGGTGGATGTTGATGGCGCGCCCGGCCAGCGCGCGGCACAGGTCGTTTGAGAGGATTTGCATGTAGCGCGCCAGCACCACCAGTTCGGCCGCTTCGCTCTGGACGATCTCCAGCTGGCGCGCCTCTACCTGCGCCTTGGTGGCGGCGTTGACCGGCAAATGGTGAAACGGCACGTTGTAGCTGGCGGCCAGCTGATAAAACTCGCGGTGGTTACTGATGATGGCGCGAATATCCAGCGGCAGCAGGCCGCTTTTCCAGCGAAACAGCAGGTCGTTGAGGCAGTGGCCCTCCTTGCTGACCAGAATGACGGTGCGCATCGGCTGGGCTTGTGCATGCAGTTGCCACTGCATCTCAAAAGGCGTGGCAAAACTGCCAAGCTGGGTTTTGAGCGCGTCAAAACTGTGCGCACCGCAGGCAAACTGCACCCGCATAAAAAACAGGCCGGTGCTGGTGTCGTTGTACTGAGCGGCTTCTTCAATGTTGCCGCTACGTTCGAGCAAAAAACCCGAAACCGCGTGCACCAGACCCAGACGGTCAGGACAGGACAGGGTCAGCGTGTAGACAGGATTCATAGGGCAGCTATTGTCGCTCCAGCCCGGGAGCTCATATCAATGCCGGATTCGCACCAAAATAACAGCTAAAACAATAGCAATAATCCCTTGATGGCTATGCGCTAGAGCCCGATTTGATGCAAATTAATGGATGCGCACCGGGTTTTGTGCCAGCTGCGCGTATTCGCCCAGCTTGTCTTCGACTTCTTCCTGGGTGGGGGTTTTTTCCTGCCAGGCCGAGATCTGCTGTTGAAACAGCTCAGCCCAGGAGCCGTCAAGGTACACCTCTTTGTTGGCGCGCTTGTCCACAATCTCGAAGCCATGGCGTGCCAGGCGTGGCACGATCAGCACCTGCTCGCCTTCTTTCAGTTCGTCAGCGGGCACGTCAGCGGCGACTGCATTGGCCAGCATGTGCGTGACGCAGTATGTTTCAGAGTCGTAGAGGGTGTGCATCGGCAAATTATCCATGAATCACAAGTCCCCTGCAGCTGGCTGCGGATACCAGGTTTTCAAGGGGTGAACGGGGTCACGGCGGGTTGGTCAGCGCAGCGCTGGCCAGCCACTGCTGGTCGACCGAATCGCCATTGGTGTCGGTGATGCGGATGCGGGCGGGCAGATAGCCCAGCTGGGGTGCCAGCCAGACTTCAACCTTCTGGTCATAGGGTTTGCGCGGGTTGCGCACCAGCTTGATGGCCTGAACTGAACCGCCAGGCAGTGCCAAAGTCTCGCTTTCCTCAAAGGTGAATAGCCACACATCGGCTTCCCGTGGCCCTACGGTCTGCAGTGTCACCAGGGTGCCGGGGGTAAAGCGGCCGGGTTCACCGGCCACCAGTGCACCCAGTTGCAGCAGCACACTCAATCGGTCCTGTGCACCGGTGAGCAGGGGGGCGTCGGGGGTGTTGGCGCTGAAGCTGACTTTGCCCTGCGGGTAATTGAAGTGCGCGGCCACCTCGTTGCGGTATTTGTCAGCAAAACGCTCGGGCACCAGCCCCTCAGTGGTGATCTGCCCCTGACTGGTTTGCGAGCGGCTCAGGCCAAAGGCGCTGTACCCCAGCCGCGCTTCATAGTGGTCACCCAGGTTTTGCCAAAGCAACTCGCCTTTGAGAGTGATCGGCAACTTGTTGCTGCGCACCTCGTAGTTCAACCGCGTTGAGCCGGTCAGGCTGGCAACCTTGAAGCGCGCAGCCTGGTTGCGCGGGTGGCGCAGCCGCAAGGCCTCAGCAGACGGGGCGGCCAGGGCCATCACCTCGGGTGCGGCCACTTCGGGTGCGGACGCGGGTGGGTCGGCGGGCATGGCCGCCGCGGACTCGACGCTGGACTCGGCGTCAGGCGGTGGTGATGCGCCGGGCGAAACGGCGGTCTCGGCGGTGTCGCCCGGGTCGCCCGGGTCGCCCACGGCATCGGCAAGTGCCACCGTGGCGGTCTCTGCGCCGGTGGCGCCGGGGCCGGGCGCGTGTGGCGCGCCGTTTTGGTCGCCGGTCAGGCCAGGCGGTGAGGGTGCTTCCTGCGGCGCTGGCGTTGCGGGTCGGGTAGCGGCTGTGCGCCGTTGCGGTGCCGCCAGCGTGGGCATCACAGGCTCGGGTTGCGGCAGCGGTGTGATGCTGCGGGTGACAAAACGCATGGCGGCGTCGCTGCGCGGGCTGGCCGGATTCAACCCCAGCGGCATGGACTGCAGCAGCCCCAGATGCGCCAACAGCACCATCAGGCCCAGCAGCAGCGGGGCCGGGCGGCGCCATGTCGGGCGATTGGAGGTGTCCACTAGAATTTGTTTTCCCTGACTAGGTCTGACCATGAAACTTGCAAGTTTGAACGACGGTTCCCGCGATGGCCAGTTGGTGGTGGTGTCGCGCGACCTTTGCACGGCGCATTATGCGACCGGTATTGCCGACCATCTGCAGCAGGTGCTGGACGACTGGAACTTCATGTCGCCCCAGCTGCAGGACCTGTACGACACCCTCAATTTCGGCAAGGCGCGCCACGCCTTCCCGCTGGATCCGCGGATGTGCATGGCGCCACTGCCGCGAGCACACCTGCTGGCCTTGGGCAATGCCTATGCCGACCAGTCCGGCACCGCTGGGGCCGGTCACCCATGGGTCTTGGGGTTTTCCGATGAACTGGCCGGACCCAGCGCCGAGCTGCGCGCCGGTGTTGCCACGGATTTGCCCGACTTTGAGGCCAGCTGGGCGCTGATCACAGGTGATGTGCCTGAAAGGGCTGCGCCGCAACAGGCGCTGGAGGCGGTGCGACTGTTGATGCTGGTCAGCCATACCCGCTTGCGTGTTGCGCTGCCTGATACCGATGCCGCGTGGCGCAGTCTGGCTGCAACGCCGCAGTCCGCCTTCAGCCCGGTGGCGGTGACACCCGATGAACTGGTGTTTGGCGGTGAAAGCGCCTGGCGGCATGGGCGGCTGCATCTGACCCTGCAATGCAGCATCAACGGGCGCAAACTCGGTTTGCTCGACGCTGGGTCTGACCTGCGGCAACACGCCGGTGAACTGATCGCTGCGCTGGCTGCGCGCCGGCGTTTGCGTGCTGGCGCCATTGTCTGCATGGGCGAGGTGCGTCAGGCCGACAGCAGTTGCGGCCAGGCCAGTGTGGCGGCGCGCCGCGCGCTGGAGTTGGCGCAAGACGGTCAGGCCAAAACGCCCTGGCTCGCGGCAGGTGACAGCGTCAACGTCGAGATGAAAGGGCGTGATGGCCTGTCGGTGTTTGGTGCCATCGCCCAAAGTGTGACGCTCGGGCTGCCCCGCTGACGGCGCTGCAGGTGGCGTGTCAGACCCCGGCAAGCTGTTTGACAAAGGTCTTGATGCCGCGCAGCATCATCTCGATCGACAATGCCACCAGAACCAGACCCATCAGCCGCTCCAGCGCCACCACAAAGCGGTCACCGGCCACGCGTTGAATGCGCTCGGCCAGCACCAGCACCACGGCGCTGACCGTCATCGTCACACACAAGGCGGCAATCCACTCCAGCCGTTTTTCAGGCGCTTGCGACACCAGAAGCAACACCGTGGCCAGCGCCGACGGGCCGGCAATGGCCGGTATGGCCAGGGGCACGATCAAGGGCTCGGTCATTGACTCGGGCGTCTCAGGTCCTTTGGGTGGCGGAAAAATCATGCGCAAGGCGATCAGGAACAGGATCACGCCACCACCAATCTGCAAGGACAGCTCGCTCAGGTTCATCAGTCGCAAGAAACTCTCGCCAATGAACATGAAGGTCAACAGCAGCAAAAAGGCAATCAACACCTCGCGCAGGATCACCCGGGCGCGGCGTTGTGGGGCCACATGCTGCAGCGCGTTGGCAAAAATCGGGATGTTGCCGATCGGGTCGGTGATCAGGATCAGCAGGATGGTGGCCGAGACAAAGGTGTAGTTCATGTGGCGTACACACCCTCTGCCGAGGCAAATCCTTTGACCTCGATCGGGTTGCCGAACGGGTCACAGAAAAACATGGTCCACTGCTCACCAGGTTGACCGGCAAAACGCAGTTGCGGCTCCAGGATGAATTGGACCTTGGCCCCGGTCAGCCGCTCCGCCAGTTCCAACCACTTTTGCGTCGTCAGGATGACACCAAAATGGGGCATCGGTACCCGATGGTCGCCAACCCGCCCGGTGGCGGCGGTCTTGAAGGGCTCCCCCAGATGCATCGACAACTGGTGGCCAAAGAAATCAAAATCCACCCAGGTGTCGGTGCTGCGGCCTTCGCGGCAGCCCAGCACGCCGCCATAAAAGGCGCGTGTCTGGTCCAGGTCGGTGACATTGAAGGCGAAGTGAAATAGGCTGTTCATGGCGCAAAGAATAGCATCAGTGACCCGGCTCAGGCGGGCCTGGGGCCAGCACCATACAACTTGAGCTGGCCGGCCAGCACCCAGGTGATCAGGCTGACCACACAGCCCAGCAGCGCCGCCACCCAGTAGTGTTGCACCAGGTTGTGGGCGTCGCGACTGATGATCTGTCCACCGACATACGCTGCTGCCCCCATGGCTGCGGACTGGCAAGACGAGTTCAGTGCCATGAAACTGCCGCGCTGCTGCGGGTTGGCGCAGGCGCTGATGATGGCCATGCCGGGGATCATGCGGCCACTCATGCTGATGAAGAACGCGGTGGACACCCCCAGCACGGCCCACACCGGCAGTCCTTGCGTCAACGTGGTGGCCAGCATGGCGGGCATGACAGCCAGTGCCATCCAGCGAAACACCCGCACCTTGCCCAGCCGGTCTGCCATGGCACCCACCAGGCGCGCGGTGACCAATGTGGCCACACCGCCAAACAGATAGACCAGCGGCACCCGCTCGGCCGGCCAGCCCACATTGGCTTGCAGGTAGATGGTGATGAACGGGATCACCGTAAAACCGGCAAACATGAGCAGACTGGAAAACAGCAGGGCCAGCCGATGGTGCGGGTCGGCCAGCACCCGCCCGATGGCACCCAGGGCGCTTTGCGGTTGACCGGTGTGCAAATGCTGATCGAGCGTGGGCAGCGTTGCATAAGCGCCAGCCACCAGCAAGGCCACCATGGCTGCAATGGCCAGAAACGGTGCCTGCCAGCTGAAATGGGCGGCCAGGTACAAGCCCATCGGCACCCCCGCCACGGTAGACACCGAGAACGAGGTCATCACAATGCCCATGGCACGACCCCGCCGTGCAAACGGAATCACATCGGCCACGATGGTCTGCGCCAGCGCGGACAACACGCCGCCAAACAGGCCGGCCAGCACGCGCGCGGCCATCAGCGTGTCATAGCTGCTGGCCAGCCCGCAGGCCAGCGTGGCCAAGCCGAACAGGATGTAGAGCATCAGCAGCAGTTTTTTGCGGTCAAAACGGTCCAGGTAGGTGGTGGCCAGCAACCCCGAGGCACCTGCCGCCAGCGTGTAGGCCGACACCAGCAAGCCAAAACTGGCGTCCGAGATGCCAAACAGCTGCGTGAACTGCGGCCCCAAGGGCATCATGATCATGAAATCAAGAATATTGGTGAACTGGATGCCGGCCAGCGTCAGCAACAGCCACAGCTCGCGTTTGGGGGAAAGTTCGTGTGTCAAGAGAAGCCAGCGTGAGGATAAGACAGGGGTCAAGGGTACTGGAAATCATGCCCGCGTGTTGGCACAGACACACAGCTGCATCCAACGGTGGCCTGCTTTGCGATTTGTCAATGCATAATCGCGCCCCATGTCCGTCTTCCAAACCCTGCGCACCTCACCCTGGCTGGCCAAAGTGGCCCTGCTGTGGTTTGCGCTGACGCTTGGGGTTGCGGTGGCGTCGCCGATGGTCAACCCGCAGCAGGAGTTGATGATCTGTAGCGCCGCAGGCATGCTGAAGGTCACACTCAATGCGGACGGATCTCTCAGCAGCACGCCCGCGGCGGATACGTATTGCCCCTTGTGTGTGGTGGGTGGCGCGCCGCCCGTGTTTCACAGATTGGCATTGAATCTTGCCCAGCCTTTGGGCCATGCGCTGCAACCTGTTGTTGCGGCGCACATTGCTGCACGTACTGCAGCACCACCGCCTTCGCGCGCGCCACCAACCCTTTGAAGCAAAAACAGTAGCTGCAAACGCATACTGGGTATGCGCTAGCGCCAGTTTCTTGTCTGTTTTTATCGCCTTGAGGGTGCTTCGGGCGATCCCCTGTTTGTCTTGTCAACCCATCCTGCACGTTGTGCTGTTTATTCAAGAAAAGGATATCCCATGAAACTTAAATCATTGATGACTGCTACCGCATTGGCGGTATTTGCCTTAGTGGCCTCGGCCCAAGTGGAGGTCAAGAACGCCTGGGCGCGTGCCACGGTCAAGGGGCAGATGGCCACCGGTGTCTTCATGCTGGTGACGGCCAAAGACGGTGCGCGGCTGGTCGGAGGTTCATCGCCAGTGGCCGGTGTCACCCAGGTGCATGAAATGAAAATGGACGGCGGCGTCATGAAGATGGCCGAAGTCAAGGGCGGTCTGGAGCTGCCCGCCGGCAAGACGGTTGAACTCAAGCCGGGCGGCTACCACGTCATGCTGATGGACCTGAAAGAGCCGCTGCCCAAGGACACGACGGTGCCGTTGACGCTGGTGTTCAAAGACGCGAAAGGCGTTGAAAGCAAGCAGGAACTCCAAGTACCGGTGGCCATGGCTGCACCGGGTGGCAAGGCAGCACCCGCCATGGACCATGCGATGCATGGCGCCAAACCAGCGGCCAGCCACTGAGCATCTGGGCGCGTAGCACGGGCGCACCATGCACCGCAGCAGGCCAAGCTTCAGACAGATTCAGCCGCAGCGCCCGTGGGCGTTGTGGCTGGCCTTGTTGTTGGCCTTGTTTGCAGCGTTGGCACCCACGGTTTCCCACGCGCTGAACTGGAGCCGGGGCGACACGGCTGCCTGGGTTGAGGTGTGTACCAGCACCGGGCCGCGCTGGATGGCGCTGGCTCCGTCACCAGACCGCGCCGGCGATACCGATTTTTCAGCGCTGGCTGCAGCGTCGTCTGATGCGCCGGACTCGGCGCAAATTCTTGAACACTGTCCGTTCTGCCTGTTGCTGGCAGAGCGCGCCGCACCGCCACCCAGCGCCTGGCCGGCCGACTTTGTGGCCTCTGGCCATGCCCTCGCGCCAGCGCCTGCGCCCCAGCAGTTTTTACCCACTTTCATCGCACCGGCACCGCCATCACGCGCTCCTCCGCACGCTATCTGACTCAAACTTCATAGTGCCTCCTGCAGTCCCTATATGGGCTGGAGGCGTATTTTGATGTCAATCAGGAGTTTTGTGGATGAGTTCTGCTGTCTGCCGGTCTGGCTGGCTGGTGCGGTGCGTGCTTTTGGCCTGCGTCATGGTCGTGCCCCTGGCCGGGCTGGCCCATGGCGTGCGCTCGGGCGACCTGCTGCTGGATCACCCATATGCCTTGCCCAGCCTGCCCAATGAGCCCCACGGCAAGGCGTACCTGCGTGGCATCCAGAACAAGGGCCGCAGCGCCGACCAGCTACTCGGCGCCAGCACCCCGGTGGCGGCGCAGGTGAAGCTGCATCGACTGGCGCCCGATGCGCGGGGTTTTCGCGGCATGCAGGTCAATGCGATCGAACTGCCGGCGCAATCCACCACCTTGCTGCGCCACACCGGCGACTACCAGTTGTCGCTGATTGACCTGAAGCAGCCATTGAAAGATGGCGATCGCTTTGACCTGACCCTGATTTTTGAGCGCGCAGGGACCCAGACCGTGCGAGTCTGGGTGCAAACCCCGCGCGCTGTTCCCGTTGGCGAACATCGCCATTGAACCTTCATCCTTAACCTATTGAGCTTTCCAATGAAAAAAACTTCCTTCTACACCCTGGCTGCCACCAGCCTGATCGCAACTGCCGTGCTCACCGCTTGCGGCGGTGGTGGTGACGATGGCCCCTTGCCCGACAAGGCCGTGTCCATCAGTTTTGCTGCGCTCAACGGCAGCACACCCGTCAAATGCGGCAGTCAACTCACCGGGATGGGCACCACTGCGTTGGCTGCTGATGTGAAAGACCTGCGCTTTTATCTCACCAACGTGTCACTGGTCAACGACAAGGGTGTGGCGGTGCCGGTCAAGCTCGACGCCAACAAGTGGCAACTCACACAGGGTAGCGAAACCGTGTCCCTGATTGACCTGGAAGACGCCACTGGCACCTGCGCCACCGCCAACAACACGGCAGACACCAATGCCGTCATCACCGGCACGGTACCCGGCGGCACCTATGTCGGCCTGAAAGCCACCGTGGGAGTGCCAGAGAACATGAACCACAGCACTGCCACCGGGGGCGTTGCACCACTGGACAGCACCGCCTTGTTGTGGTCGTGGCAGACCGGGCGCAAGTTCACCAAGATCGAGCTCAACCCGGTGGGTGGACTGGCCAAGCCCGACGGCAGCAGCATTGCCACCTACAACCTGCATCTGGGTTCCACCGGCTGTACCCCCAAACTTGATGCAGCGGGTGTTGCCATTCCGAACACCGGCGTCTGCACCAACAAAAACATGATGGACTTCAGCCTGGCCGCGTTCGATGCCAGCACGCAAAGAGTGGCGCTGGACCTGGGCCAGCTGTTCAAGACCAGTGATCTGACCAAAGAGCTGGGCGGCGCGCCAGGTTGCATGTCGGGCGCGACCGACCCCGAGTGCCCGGTCATCTTCACCGAGCTGCAGATCAGCTATGGCAGTGGTTCGACCGGTTTGCCGATCAACGGTGGTGCCGCACAGAAGATCTTCAAGGCGGTGGCCAAGTAATGTCTGAGCCACACCGCTGGTGGATGACGCTGACGGTCGGCAGCGCCCTGCTCGGGGCGCTGGCACTGGGCCTGGGTCTGAGCGCCTGTGGCGGCGGGGCGTCTTCCGAGGCTCCTGCCACAAGCAGCGCAACGACCTGGACCTGGGCCTTGCCCGCCGGCTTTCCGACGCCTGCGGTGCCGGCTGACAACCCCATGTCCGCAGCCAAGGTGGACCTGGGGCGATTCTTGTTTTACGACAAGCGTTTGTCTGGCAATGGCAAGCAGGCGTGCGCTGGTTGTCATTTCCAGGACAAGGCGTTTACCGATGGTTTGGCCGTGTCGCGTGGCTCCACCGGTGAATTCACCGCGCGCAACGCCCAGCCGCTGGGCAATGTCGCCTACAACCCGACCATCACCTGGGCCAATCCCTCACTGGTGGTGCTGGAGCGCCAGATGGAAGTGCCGCTGTTTGGTGAAAACCCGATCGAAATGGGCATCAACGAGAGCAACCGTTTTGCCGTCCTGCAACGCTTTGCCGGCGACGCGCTGTACGCGCCGAAGTTTGCCGCAGCCTTTCCGGGTGATGCCAAGCCGGTCAACTGGGCCAACATCATCAGCGCCATCGCCAGCTTTCAGCGCTCACTGATCAGCGGCAACAGCAAATTTGATCAGGTGCA
>NZ_JAGPBB010000041.1 GCF_018063565.1 Rhodoferax sp. | reverse complement strand
CCGCCAGTGTTCCTGTTGACGCCCCAATCTTTACACCGCGAAGCGGCGGTCCAGCTTGAGAAAGCCATTCAGCACCATCGGCAAGCCGCATCACTGCATGAAGCAGGTGATGCCAGACAGGCCGAAAGCCATGGCAGCATGGCCTACAACCACACTGCACATGGGCTGGATGTGAGTGCTCGCGCTTTGAACGTGCTGCTTTGGTGAGGGGGTGGCGGGGTGAGCCTCCGGTCGGCCCCATGAAATAGCATGGCGCTGGAGACGCGTTTGGCGTGTTGAGCCATGCCGCACGGGACCGGATCAAGCGACCATTGCAAACTGGCTCGAACCCGACAACCTGACAACCCGACAGGTTCAGGGCACCTCGCGACCGATCGACCTTGTTGCCGATACCAGTGCAACAAGCCGTGGCACGAGTCGCCCAACCTCGGTGCTTGATTGGGCAAGGGTCTGCAAGCTGATGGCTAACGCAAGGCTTGCGAAAATTCCTTGATCACGCGTTCAAGGTGTGCCCGCATGGCAGCACGTGCGGCCACCGGGTCGCGTGCCAGCAGGGCATGGTGAAGACAAAGGCCAAATATGACGCCTTGCCGCCAGTACCTCCAAGGGCCCCGGTTGAAGCAACACGGGAGGCTGGCCAATACCAGCGTAAACTCAACAACGACAACCTGGCCAGGATCGTTGCCGACTTGAAGAAAGCCGGCGTGTCGGTGGTCGAACAGGTCGATGGTGGACCAGTCCTGGAAGCCACCAAGCCTGGGAGTGAGACCTTTGTCACCAAGTTTGGTGGCGCTCACATCATCAAGGCGATTGACGCCGTTCGCGACGCCAAGCAGGTGAGGCGACATGACGCCGCGCTGACCCAGCGGTTCAACGTCGCGCCATGGCTCGGATCGCGCAGTTCCCTGGACCGCCGCAGGAACCAATTTTTTGGATAGAAAGCTAGAAAATGATATTTGGACACGTCAAGGACCTGGAGTCCAGTTTTGCCTGGCTGCCCACGCCACTCAAGACGGCCATCGAGCGCCTCAAGACGACGGATTTTGCGGCATTGCCTGCGGAAAATTGTGAGCTGCAGGGCAGGAACTTCACGTTCAGCTCATTGACATGCACACCCGTGTTTTTGCCGACACCCATGCTGAAGTGCATCGGGAGTACATCGATGTGCAGTTTCTGGTGCTCGGCTGTGAAAAGATTGGTGTCGCCACCGACACCGGTCACAACGTGATGGCCAAAGACATGTTGGCCGAGCGCGACCTGTTGTTCTATACCGGCATGGAAAACGAATCCACGCTGACCATGACGCCGGGCAGTTTTGCCGTCTTTCTGCCCATCGATGTGCATCACCCTGGTTGTGCCCTTGATCAGCCACAAGCCATTCGCAAGGTAGTGGTCAAAGTGCGTGTCGCGCTGCTCGCGTGTTGGCAAGTATGAAAACCATCCGCTGGGGCATGATCGGCTGTGGTGCCGTGGCTGAAGTTAAGAGTGGGCCTGGGTTTTACAAGGCAGACCATAGCGCACTGGTCGCTGTGGCCAGCAGTGATGCGCGCAAAGCCCAATCGTATGCGGCACGTCATGGTGTGCCCACGGTTTACAGCAGCAACGAAGCGCTGGTGGCCGACCCGGCGATTGACGCTGTCTACATTGCGACCCCCCCGTCCTCCCACAAACCGCTGTCACTGCTGGTGGCCAGGGCTGGCAAGCATGTTTACGTCGAAAAACCGATGGCCATGCGGTTTGAAGAATGCCAGGAGATGGTGGCGGCCTGTCAGCAGCACGGCGTGCGGCTGTTTGTTGCGTTCTACCGCCGGGCCATGCCGCGCTTTCTGAAAATCAAGGAATGGATTGACAGCGGGGCCATTGGTGAGGTGCGCAATGTGCGCGCCGTGCAACACCAACCACCCGCGCCAGAGGATTTGTCGCGCGCCACGCTGCCGTGGCGGCTGTTGCCCGCCGTGGCTGGCGGTGGCAAGTTTCTCGACATGGGCATCCACGAACTCGACCTGTTTGACTTTTTGTTTGGCCCCATCGAAGAGGTGCATGGCATTGCCAGCAACCAGGCTGGCTTGTACGACGTGGAAGACACGGTCACAGCCACGTGGCGGCATGCCAGCGGCGTGCAAGGGTTTGGCTCCTGGTGTTATGTTTGCGGCCAGGGCGAGGATGCCATCCAGATCGTCGGATCCAAGGGCACCATCAGCTTTGAATTTTTCTCTGACAAGCCGCTTAAGCTGGTCAATGCAGACGGTGAGCAGTTACTTCAGATCGCCAATCCGCCCCATGTGCAGCAACCGTTCATTCAGAGCATGGTGGACGACCTCAATGGCGGTGCGCCCTGTCCCGGCAGTGTCGAAAGCGCGGTGCGCTCGTCCTGGGTGGCTGATGAAGTCCTGAAGAAATACCGCCAGCAAAAGGGTTATTGAACGGGCGGTTGAGCCCGCCTTCCTGCAACGATTAGATTGGAATCCACCATGCCACGCATTGCCTTTGCCGACCTGAAAGCCGAATTCAAGCGCGTCCTCATCAAAAAGGGCTGCGATGAGGCAGCAGCCGACCTGTCGGCGCAACTCATGACCGAAACCAGTTGCGACGGCGTGTACTCGCACGGTGTCAACCGTTTCGCCCGCGTGGTCGAATACATTGACAAGGGTTACATTGACCTGAAAGCCAAACCGACCAAGGTCGAGGGCATGGGTGCCTTCGAGCGCTGGAACGGCAACCTGGGTCTGGGCAACGTCAATGCCAAACTGGCGATGGACCGTGCCATCGAACTGGCGCACGCCAATGGCATTGGCTGCGTCGCCATGGCCAACACCAACCACTGGTTACGCGGTGGCAGCTATGGCTGGCAGGCCGCAGATGCGGGCTGCGTTGGCATTTGCTGGACCAACACCCAGCCCAACATGCCGGCCTGGGGCGCACGTGACCGGCGCATTGGCAACAACCCGTTCATCATGGCGGTGCCACGCGCGGGTGGTCATGTGGTGGTGGACATTGCCATGGCGCAGTTCTCCTACGGTCAGATGGACAACAAGGCCATGCGCGGTGAAATGTTGTCGGTGCCCGGTGGTTATGACGAACAAGGCGAGTTGTCGTGCGACCCCAAAGAGATTGCCAAAACCTGGCGGGTGTTGCCGATTGGTTACTGGAAAGGCTCGGCGCTGTCGATCGTGCTCGATCTGGTGGCTACCGTGCTGTCAGGGGGGCGCTCGACTGCCGCCATCGGCAAAATGACCAACGACGAGTACAGCCTTTCGCAGATGTTCATCGCGCTCGATGCCAACCGCATTGCCGGCCAAGATTACCTGGCTGCCGCAGTGAACGAGGTGCTCGACAACCTGCATGAATCCACTCGGGTCGACCCGGTAAAGCCGGTGCTCTATCCTGGCGAAAACTCGCTGGCCATTCGCAACACCAATCTGGCCAATGGTATCCCGGTCGATGACGGTGTGTGGGCCAAGATTCAATCGTTTTAAATCAAAGGAACTGTTATGCAAACGCGCGCTTGTGTTCTCCACGCCCAGGAAGATGTCCGGATTGAAATTGCCCGAGATCGCTCCACTCAAATGAAGGTGCAGCTGAGTTTTACGGAGTGAACGGGCCGGCGGCTGCCGTGATGTCGAGTGACCTCAAGCGCAGCGCCGGATCAAATACATCACACACCAGCATCAGCTCGTTGGCCCCGGTGTGGTTCACCAAGGCCTGCAGACCGGCGCGAACCCGGTCCGGTCCGCCGATCACCGCCGCCGCCAGAAAGTCAGCAATCGCGGTACGCTCCTGCGGCAGCAACTCGGCCATGAAGTTGGTCACGGGTGCCTGTAAACGCTGTCGGTCGCCGGTCAAAATGCCTAGCACCCGCTGATAGGTGCTGCTGGCCAGAAACTCTGCTTCGGCATCGGTTGGTGCGGCGATCACGGGCACACCCACCACGGCGTAAGGCGTGGCCAGCACCGCTGAGGGGCGAAACAACTGGCGGTAGAGATCCAGCGCCTGATGCAACAGGCGCGGTGCAAAGTGTGCCGCAAAAGCATAGGGCAAGCCACGTTCAGCCGCCAGCTGCGCCGAAAACAGACTCGATCCCAGCAACCAGATCGGCACCTGGGTATTGGCGCCCGGCATTGCCACAATACCCTGGCCAGGTTGTTCCGGCCCCAACAGACGCTGTAGCTCGGCCACGTCGCGCGGGAAATCCTGTTCGGTTTCTGCACGGTCTCGACGCAGGGCGCGCATGGTCGCCCGGTCGGTTCCGGTTGCCCGACCCAAACCCAGATCGATGCGGCCCGGGTACAACTCGGCCAGCGTACCGAAGGCCTCTGCCACCACCAGGGGCGCATGATTGGGCAGCATGATGCCACCCGAGCCGACGCGGATGCGCTTGGTGCCACCGGCGATAAAACCTACCAGAACGGCGGTGGCCGAACTGGCAATGCCGGCGAAGTTGTGGTGTTCGGCCAGCCAGTAGCGGCTGAAGCCGAGTGATTCAGCATGCTGCGCGGTGCGCAAGGCCAGGCGCAGTGCGTCGGCCACGCTGCTGCCTTCGCGTACGGCGACCAGATCCAGCATGGAGAGCGGAATTTTGTGAAGTGCAGTCATGGTGGTGTAGGGGGTGGTTGTCAACCATGATAGCTCTCAACCCAGCCTTGGACGGCGACGGTAGTGCTTCGGGTGCAGGGTTCGCGCATGTCGATACACCCAAACATCCGAGGGTTTTTCCCGATGTCATATCGTTGCCGACGCGTGGGACACTGATCGGCAGGTGGTTGTCAGAGTTTGATCATCGGTGTCATCACGGATCCGCCCGGTTCAGGGCCAGTTTGCAACTCGGAGGTGCCCTCATGCTTTGGCGGATGATGATTTGGGACAAGGTGGATCCACCCTTCGGGTCACGGTTCTGTCGATTCTGGGGCGAGATCGAACTTGAGTACATCCCCGACTTCGGTGCCAACGTCAACCACTGGCGAGTCAAGCGCAGCAGTCGGCCCAACCAGTTTCTGAGCAGCGCCGGTGTGATCAAGGATGAAGTGGTGTTTTTGCCGGATAGACGTCCGGTGCAACGGGTGGTCTTTTATGGCAATGACGGTACCAGCCCGATCTTCTGGATTGACTGCCTTACCAGCCAGAGCGGTTCGTTTCCCGTGTCTGCTCGTGTCGGCCAAGGATGTATCAATACCAAACTGAATGCCTCGATTTCGACCGCGACGCCACCCTTTCAGAAACACAACCTGCAATGGCAAATGCTGGAGCGGCGCGCCGACCCCCCGGCGGACAACCAGCTTTGGGTTGGTGTGGGCGGCAAATACAGCGGCACACTGGGGGTGGTGGGTGCGGAGGCGGCGCATGGTGTGGTCTGGAATGCTGGCACCGGCAAGCGCTGTTACTTTCAGACCAAGACCTCCAAACTGGCGATCGGGCTTGGCGCATCGACCAACGCGGTGCTGGCGGTGCTGGTCTGCAACGATCCCAAACAACTGGTCGGTACCACCAACCAGGGCATGGATTTCTCATTGGCCTTGGGTGGCAACTGGGGTCCCTTTATCAAGGCGGCCAACAACACACGCGCCGGGTTCGCGATCTTGAAATCCATATCGCAGGCGCTAAAAAAATGCCCGGGTGGGCAAAAATCGGCCCAGGCCCTGGTTCGCGCCGGTGTGCCCACCACACTCGATGCCAACGGAGTTGAATCGCTGGCAAATCTGGCCAAGTCACTGGTGTCAACCTCGGGTGTTGATTCGAGCAGCGCCTGCTTCAGCATCTTTGACATTCCAGCGGAAACACCTGGCATGGAGATTGGCGTGTCTTACGGGTTTCAGACCATGGACTACATCGAGCACTTCTGAAACCAGCAGTTTAAGGAGCCGCCGGATATTGGCAGAGCCTGCCAATTGACACCCGACCAGCGCTGCATTCGGCAACTACTCATGCCTCAGTGCCTCAATCGGATCCATCCGCGCTGCGCGCCGCGCAGGAAAGTAGCCAAACACCACCCCGATCGCCGCTGAGAACAGCATCGCCAGCAGGTTGATGGCAGCATCGAAGGTGTATGGCACCACCATGTACAAAGACAGGCCATACGAGGCAGCGGTGGCAATCAGCACCCCCACCACGCCGCCCAGCGCGGACAGCACCACCGCTTCTATCAAAAACTGCAGCAGCACCTCACCCTCCAGGGCACCGACGGCAAGGCGCAGGCCAATTTCTCGGGTGCGCTCGGTTACGCTGACCAGCATGATGTTCATGATGCCGATGCCGCCCACCAGCAGACTCACGGCCGCCACGGCACCCAGAAGATTGGTCAGCACGCCCATGGTGCTGGACAGGGTTTCGGCCAGTTGCTGGGTATCAAAGATGTTGAAGTTGTCGTCATCGCCCTCGGCCAATTTTCTCCGCTCGCGCAGCAGTTGGCGCAAGCTGGCTTTGAGCGGTGCGCTGTCGGCATTCTTCTGCATCGATACCTGCAGCGTGTTCACCTTGCGGTTACCCGTGACGCGGCGTTGCAGGGTATGCAGCGGCAGCAGCACGGTGTCATCCTGATCGCCCATGCCGCCCTGTCCCTTGGCGGCCAGGATGCCCACCACGATGCAGGAAAACTGCTTGACGCGCAGCGCCGCTCCCAGGCCGGTCTCGCCAAGGGTGCCGCCATAGAGCTCGCGGCGCACCGTTTCGCCAATGATGCAGACGGCTGCGCCACCGAGCTGCTCGTCATCGGCAAAGACACGGCCGCTGGCCAGTTTCCAGTTGCCGGTGTCAAACCAGGCATTGGTGCTGCCAATGATGCTGGTGGCCCAATTGCGACCGTTGGCCACCACCGTCGCTGAAGCCCGGCTCTGCGGTGCCACGTTGCCCACACCGCCAATTTGGGTGGCGATGGCCAGCGCATCGGCCTCGGTGAACAAGGGCACACCGCCGCCGCTGGGGCCGCTGCCGCCTGGCCCGCGCTGACCCGGCGACACCATCAGCAAATTGGTGCCCAGGCTGGTGATCTGGTTTTCGATGGCTTGTGTGGCCCCATTGCCCAGCGTGACCATGGTGATCACGGCGCTGACACCAATCACAATGCCCAGAATGGTCAGAAACGAGCGCAGCATATTGCGCTGCACCGAGCGCAGCGCGAGCATGAACACGCTGTACAGCATCAGATGGCCTCGTCGGGTCGGGTGGCCGGTGCCGTGATGGCTGGATGTGGGTTGATTTCGTCGTGCGCAATGCGGCCATCGACAAAGTGCACCATGCGCCGCGCGTAGGCGGCCATATCGGGCTCATGCGTCACCATCAGCACGGTGATGCCATGGTCGCGGTTGAGTGCCAGCAGTAGTCCCATGATTTCGTGGCTGCGCTGGGTGTCGAGGTTGCCGGTCGGTTCATCTGCCAGCACCACGGCTGGGGCGGTGACGATGGCGCGTGCGATCGCCACACGCTGCTGCTGGCCGCCCGACAACTCTGCCGGCGTGTGCCGCTCCCAGCCCCCCAATCCCACCGATTGCAATGCCTTGGTCGCTGCGATGCGACGCACCGTGGCGTTATCGCCCCGGTACAACAGCGGCAACTCGACATTTTCTTGCGCCGAAGTGCGCGCCAGCAAGTTGAAACCCTGAAACACAAATCCCAGGTAGCGCCTGCGCAGGCGCGCCCGCTGGTCACGCGACAGTGCCTCAACATGGGCACCCTTGAAGAGGTATTGGCCCGCGCTGGGGCTGTCCAGGCAGCCCAGTATGTTCATGGCAGTGGACTTTCCCGAGCCGCTGGGGCCCATGATGGCGACAAACTCGCCCGCCACAATGTCCAGATCAATCCCCTTGAGCGCCATCAACTCGGAGGCACCGGTACCGTAGCGCTTGGTCACACCGCGCAGCGCGATCAGGGCCGCAGTTGTGGGGGTTTTCATTGGGTGGTCGTCTTTTGATCGGTGATGACCGCCATGCCAACTTTCAGGTCGCCAGCTGTGATTTCGGTCATATGCCCATCGCTGATGCCTGGCGTCACGGCCACCGCCACCGGAATGCCGTCCTCGGGTAGCACCCACACCTGTTTGGCAGCGGCCGTGCTGGCCCCGGCTGCGGCCGACTTGCGGTTGCCGCCGGGCATGCGTGGCCCCATCGTGGCAAACACGCTGGTCTTGGCCTTGGTGTTGGCAGCCGCCACGGTGGGGGAAAAGCGCAGCGCGGTATTGGGGACCAGCAACACCCCGGTGCGCTGTGCCGCGGTGATGGTGGCGGTGGCGGTCATGCCTGGGCGTAGATTCAGGTCGGCGTTGTCGACGTCCAGATAAGTCAGGTAGGTCACCACGTTGTCGGTGATGGTTGAGCCAAAACCGACACGGGTGATGCGCGCCGGAAACTTGCGCGCCAGAAAGGCACTGACGGTGAAGTGGGCGGACTGGCCGACCTTGACCGCGCCCACGTCCGCCTCATCCACATACACCCACAGACGCAGCTTGCTCAGGTTTTCAGCCAACGTGAACAAGGTGACCGCCTGCAATGACGCGGCCACAGCGTTGCCGGGATCCACAGCCCGTGTCAGGACCACGCCGTCAGCGGGTGCTGCAATGGACGCTTTGGACAGATTGATCTGGTCAGTGGACAGTGCGGCCAGGGCATCACGCACACTGGCGCGGGCACTGGATTCGTCGGCGCGGGCGCGCGCCAGGCTCGCGCGGGCGCTACCCAGCTCGGCTTTTGAGGGCACCTTGCCCCCAGACAGGCTGGCCACCTCTTCGAAACGTGCCAGACTGGCCGCAGCTTCATCCGCAGTCGCCTGCGTTTGCTCCACTTTTGAGCTGGCCGCCGATAGTGCAGCTTTGGCACGCAGGATCTGGTCGTTTAATTTGGCGGTATCGAGCACGACCATGACCTGGCCTTTCCTGACCTGGTCATTGACGTCGACATTCACTTTGAGCACGGTGCCCGAAAGCTCGCTGCCAATGCTGATGGTGCGCGTGGGTTGCAGAGTCCCATTGGCCGTTACCGCCAGTGTCAGGTCACCGCGTGCCACCACCTGGGTGTTGTAGCCGGGCGCGGCGGCGGCGGTTTTGCGGGCCTGCCACCACCACACGCCACCCGTGGCCAATGCCAACGCGAGGGTGCCAACCCACAGCACCGGCCGACGGTACCAGACCCGCCTGGCAGGTTCGTCCAGCAGCGTGGCAGGGTCCACGCCCGGTGCTGCAGGTGCGGTACTGGGCGTTGCCACCGTACTTGCCGGTGTGCTGGCGGGTTGGGGCACTATGGGGTCTTGGGTGGTCATGATGGGGGTTCCCGCAAGGGGTTTGTGGCCGCAGGGATCGCGGAGTCAGTGATCTCAGGCTGCCAGCCGCCACCCAGGGCCTTGTACAGGCGCACGTGATCGATGCTGACCGCGGCGCGGGCGCTGGCCAGGCCGTCCTGGGTGCTCAGGCGGGTGCGCTGGGTTTCCAGCACCGTCTGGAAGTCCACCAGCCCGCTGCCATAGCGTTGGCTCGCCAGGCTGGCGGCCGTTTCCGATGAACGGTACGCAAGTTGCAGGCTGGTCAAACGTGCCCTGTCGCTGCGCAGGGACAGCAACGCGTCCTCCACCTCGGTCAGTGCCGTCAGCAGCGTGGCCTGATAGGTCGCGCTGGCGTGGTCCAGAGCGGCCATTTGAGCGTCTTGTTGCGCCAGACCGGCACCGCCATCCAGCACCGGCCATGCCACGCTGGCCAGCACCGCGGCAGCGAGCGAGGCACCGTCTGTCAGCGCGCCCAAGGTCAGCGCACCCAGTCCCAATGACCCGCCGAGTTTGAAACTGGGCCAACGTGCGGCCCGGGCCTGTGTCACCCGTGCGGCTGCCGCAAATACCTGAAATTCAGCGGCCCGTACATCGCTGCGCTGACGCAAGGTGTCGGCCGGCAGTGCCCAGGCCAAGGTATCGGCAGCCTGTGGCAATGGCCCGGGTATTGCCAAACGCCGGACCAGCGCGGCAGGGGCTTGGCCGGTCAGCACTGCCAAGGTGTGACTGGTTTGCTCGATGGTGGTTTGCAAGACCGGAATTTGCGCTGCAGTTTGCTGCGCTGCGGCGTTGGCCTGCTCGGCCTCCAGATCGGTGACCAGCCCGGCTTGCAGCCGCCAGCGGGTGAGTTGGAGCGTTTCCTGTTGACTGCTCAGGTTGGCCTGGGCAATTGCCATGCGGGCTTGGGCATGGCGCAGTGCAATGTAGTCCAAGGCCACTTCAGCCGCAATGGATACTTGCACTGCACCCAGACTGGCGTTGCTGGCGTCGGCGCTGGCCTGTGCGGCGCGCACCGCGCTGCGGTTGGCACCCAACACATCAAGCTCCCAACTGGCATCCAGCCCCAACTGAAAATGCGCGCTGCTCTGGTTGTCACTGCGACTGCGCCCGGCGGACGCCGAACTGCCTAAAGTCGGCCACAGCCCGGCGCTTGCCACATCGCGCAAGGCGCGGGCTTGGGCCAGGACCGCCTTGGCGGCCTTGATGCCGGTATTGGCGTCCAAGGACTGTGCGATCAATTCACCCAGCAGGAAATCGTCGAACTGCAACCACCAACGGGCAAGCGGGCTGGCGACGCCACTCGCTACACCACTGTCATCTTGCCAGTTTTCCGGCACCTTGAACGCGACTGCCGTGTCCATGGCGGGTGGTGCCGAAGCACAGGCGCACAAAGTCAGTGCCAACAGGCCTGACAGGGCAGGGCGTTGCCATTGACATTGGGTCAAACGCGGGATTTGCCGCCGGATTTGATGATAAATTGGCTCGTAGCCCATACTTGACAAGCGCTTGAAGCTATTAATACTAAAGCGCATTGAACCTCCGATGCAGGGTCTGCAAGGTAACGCGCCGATCTGCCCCAGTCTGTTCGCGAGCGCACAGACCCACCGGACGGTTCTGCCAATACTCCAGCTGTTGACGTGCCACGCTGCCCGTCGCTTGCTGAACAGGGGCGTCGCCGCTACAGGTGTTGGGGCGTCAACCACAACCCAACCCAGAGGGCAGATCCATGAACACAAACATCCCTCACTTCTCCTGGAAAACAGCCACCGCTGGCCATTCGCTGCTCTCCACACCCCTTGACCTGTGCGCCCTGGATGAGCATCTTGGCGCTTGCCAGCACCCGAGCCGGCACTGGTTTGCACTGCACTGCATGTCGCAGTCGCTACGCGGATTTGTGGCAGCACGGCTGATGACCACTTTGCTGTTTGTGGCGGGTCTGGTGTTGCTGGTCAGCTGGCTGCTTTAAGGCAGGTGTGCGCGCCAAACTGGTCAGCCTGATTCACGAGGCCCCGAATGGGCTGTGTGACATGCTCAATGGCGATCTGGGCGCCGTACAAGGGCCGATTCGCTCCGAGATTTTTGGTCCGCAGCGTTTTGCCCAGCACGGTCGCAGTCTGGCGCAAACGCATCGGGCAAGTCGGGCATCGCGCGCCGGCAACTTTTTCCCACGCATCCGAAGCAACATGGCGATGTTGCGCCAGGCGCACCATTACATCGGCGTGCTGGCAACCACCGGATATGACATCAGCCCGGCAGCCGAGTGGTTGCTGGACAACTTCCACCTGGTGCAGGCACAAGCCAAAGAGATCAGCGAGGCCTTGCCGCGCAGTTATTTCGCCACTTTGCCGATGCTGCAAGACGAGCCTTTGGCCGGTCTGCCACGCATTTACGGCGTGGCCTGGGCTCTGGTGGCACACACCGATGGTGCCTTCGATGCGGCGCTGCTGGTCGATTACCTGAGCGCCTATGAAGAGGTTCGCCCACTCAATCTGAGCGAAATGTGGGCACTGCCCACGACATTGCGTGTGGTGCTGATTGAGAACCTGCGTCGACTGGCCGAACGGGTGGCCACCAACAAGGCGGCGCGTGAGGCCGCCAACCTGTGTTTTGACCATATCAGCCGTTACTCGGTGGATGCGCTTGACGACTTGCTGGGGTTGCTCAACCTGCGCGGTGTCGGGCCGGTTTTTCTGGTGCAGATGGCATTGCGCCTGCAAGATCACCGGGCCACCCGCGATAGCGCAGAGCAGGTGGAGCTACAGGCCTGGCTGCAGCAATCCCTGCCAGATCTCGCAGCACGCCAGACGCAGCAGGCGGCTGACCAGGCCGCGGACAACCTGAGTATGAGCAATGCCATCACATCGCTGCGCGCCATTGGTGATGCTGACTGGCCTGACATCATTGCCAGTACCAGCGCACTGATGCGCCTGATGCTCAGCTCTACCGTCTTTGAAGCCGAAGATACCCTGACCCGTGACCACAGCCTGCATGCCATTGAGCGTCTGGCGCGGCGCAGTCAACACGCAGAAGTCCGCGTCGCCGAGCGCCTGTTGAGCCTGATGAACGGCTCCGATCACGACGCCGGACGGGTCGCGGCGCATTGGCTCAGCGGATCGGGACGCCCCGCTTTGTTGCGTGCGCTGGCGCTCAACCCGTTCGGGGCGCAACTGCGCTTGT
The DNA here is from genome assembly GCF_018063565.1 of Rhodoferax sp. Classification (GTDB taxonomy): domain Bacteria; phylum Pseudomonadota; class Gammaproteobacteria; order Burkholderiales; family Burkholderiaceae_C; genus Rhodoferax. The sequence goes on along the minus strand of NZ_JAGPBB010000041.1, from coordinate 23,708 downwards.
GGGTCACGCGTCAACTGGCGTTGCCACTCTACCTGGGCGCCATGTCGCTGGTCCTCGGGTCGTTGATGTGGTGGCTGCTGCGCCAGACGCAGACCGATGCGCTCTGGGTGCTGTGGCTGTTTGGATGCCTGGCCTTGTTTCCGGCCTCCGAGGCGGTGGTGGCAGTGGTCAACCGACTTATCAGCGAGTCGGCGCAACCACATCATCTTCCGCGTCTGGCTTTGGTCGATGGCATTGCGCCGGAACACCGGGTGATGGTGGTGATTCCGGGTATGTTGACCCAGGCAACATCGGGCGAAGCGCTGGCGCACCGCCTGTACCTGCATTACCTCGCCAATCCGGAGCCGCAAGCCCAATTTGCACTGCTGACCGACTGGGGCGACGCACCCACCGAACACACCCCTGCCGATGCCGGCCTGCTGGCCGATGCGCTGGCGCAAGTCGCTGCACTCAACGCACTGCATCCGGAACAGTCAGCGGCGCTGGGGGCACCACGCTTCATCCTGTTGCACCGTGAGCGCCAGTTCAGCCCGACCGAACAATGCTGGATCGGCTCGGAGCGCAAGCGTGGCAAGCTCGAAGCGCTGGTTGCCGCGCTGGCGAGCGGTGATAGCAGCGTTTTTTTGGATCGGGGACAAGCCTCACACATCGCAGAAAAGCTGTGTTACGTGCTGACCCTCGACGCCGACACCGAGCTGCCGCCGGGACGTCTGCGTGAACTTGTCGGCGTGGCGGCGCACCCGCACAACCGGCCGCAACTCGATGCCACCGGGCGTATCGTGCTGAGCGGCTATGGCATCTTGCAGCCGCGGGTCGCAGCGCCCCTGCCCTCGTGCCAGGAAGTCACCGCCTACCATTGGTTGTTTGCCGGTCAGTGCGGCATGGACCCCTACAGCGCGGCCAGCTCCGAGGTCTATCAGGACCTGTTTGCCCAAGGCACTTTCACCGGCAAGGGTCTGCTGCATGTGCAGACCCTCCACGCGGTGCTCGGCGGGCGCTTGCCAGCAGGGCGGGTCCTTAGCCATGACCTGCTGGAAGGGGCTATTGCACGCTGCGCCGCAGTGACCGACATCGCCCTGATCGAAGAGCCGCCCTTTCATGCCGATGTCGCGGCCTCAAGGGTTCACCGCTGGATTCGCGGTGACTGGCAACTGCTGCCATTTTTGCTTCATCCCAGGCGTTTTGGACTCAACGCGGTCAACTTCTGGAAAATGTTTGACAACCTGCGCCGCTCGCTGGTGGCGCCGGCCTCGCTTGGCTGGCTGCTGCTGGTGTTTGCCACCGCCGCGATACCGCCGGGGCTTGCCCTGTTGGTGGTGTTGGCGGCGTTCTCGGCCGGACCGCTGATGGGTTCACTGGCGGGCTTCTTGCCCAGCCGATTCGACACGGCAAGGCGGCATTTCTATGGTGCCGCATGGCTTGATCTGGCGCGTGCGGGGCTCGCAGGGGGCTGGTTGTTGGCACAGCTGCTGCAGCAGTCGATGCAAAACCTCGATGCCATCGCCCGAGCCCTGTACCGCATGGCCGTCAGCAGGCGACATTTGCTGCAATGGACCACTGCCGCAGTTGCTGCCGCACAGGCGCGCTCAGAGCTGCCGGCGGTGGTGCGTCAGCACTGGCGCGAGCCGTTGCTGGCGCTGCTGCTATGGGGCGCCTTGTACCTCGGTGCGACGCCAATGCCCTGGCTGGCCGGCGCGTTTTGTCTGGTGTGGGGTGCCGCACCGCTTTGGACCTGGTGGGGCAGTCTGCCCCGGGCCCCGGATTGCGATGTGCCTTTGGCTGCTGCCGACCGGCGCTACCTGGAAAACATCGCCCGCGACACCTGGCGCCTGTTCGAGCGCTGCGTCGGACCGGCTGACCACCACCTGCCGCCGGACAACCTGCAGGTGCTGCCCTACGACATGGTGGCACACCGGACATCGCCTACCAACATTGGCATGTATTTGTTGAGTGTGGCGTGCGCTCGCACCTTTGGCTGGATCGGCACACAGGAGATGCTGGCGCGGCTTGAGGCAACGCTGGCCACGTTGCACACGCTGGCGCGCCACCAGGGCCATTTCATGAACTGGTACGACACCCGGACTTGCGAGCCCCTGCTGCCAATGTACGTGTCAACCGTTGACAGTGGCAATCTCAGCGCCCATTTGCTGGCGACCGCGCAGGCTTGTCTGGCGCTGGCCGCAACGGCCGAGGACCCCCAGGTCTGTCAGAACGCCATCGCGGTCGCACGTTTGCGGCTAAGACCCTGGCTGACACGCCGCAGTGCCTTGAACGCGGCGCAACGTGATGAACTGAAATGGCTGCTGGCAGACCACCGTGCCACGGTGCGCTCGGCGCGGCTCGACATGCTGGCACATGGGCTGGCGCAGCCGCCCGGCAAAGCTTGGTCGCAAACGCGGCTCCTGGCGCTTGCCAGCGCCTTGCGAGCTTTGGCCTGGCAAGCCGATTTCTCTTTTTTGTACAGCCGTTCCCGTCATTTGTTCCATATCGGCTACCGGGTGGCCGAGCATCAGCGCGACGCCGGGTTTTATGACCTGCTGGCCTCCGAATCGCGGTTGACGAGCCTGCTGGCGGTCGCCCGTGGTGACGTTCCGGTGCGTCATTGGGCGGCGCTGGGGCGTCCATTTTTTGTGCAGGGCAGCGCGGCGGGCCTGCGCTCGTGGACCGGCTCGATGTTTGAGTATCTGATGCCCGGCCTGGTGCTACGCGAGCCCGCTGGCAGTGTGCTGCATGAGGCTTGCCAGGCGGCGTTGCGCGCGCAGTTTGCCTTCACCAGGCGCTTGGGTTTGCCTTGGGGCATATCGGAGTCGGCCTATGCCGCCAGCGACGATTCGCTTGCCTATCAATATGCCCCCCAGGGTGTGCCCGGTCTGGCGCTGCGCCGCACCCCCCCCGACGAACTGGTGATCGCACCCTACGCCACCGCACTGGCCGCGCAATGGTTGCCTCACGCTGCCATGCTGAACTTTGCCACGCTGGAAAAACTCGGTGCGCGCGGGCGCTATGGCTTTATCGAAGCGCTGGACTTCACCAGTGCGCGACGCACCGGGGAAGAGGCATTTGTGCCGGTTGCCACCTACATGGCGCACCATCAGGGGATGAGCATTGTGGCGCTGACCAACCTCTTGCACCATGGTGCCGCGCAACGCTGGGGTATGGCCAACGCCCACCTTCAGGCGGTCTCGTCGTTGCTGCACGAACGTGTGCCCCGCGAGATTTCCAGTCTGGTCTGCACCCCCCCCGGTCCGGTTACCCAGGCGCAGCGTCGCCATTTGCCGGGTTTGCTGCGCGAAGTGATTCCGGGCAGCGCCGCCCTGGAGCCGACCCATGTGCTGTCGAACGGGCGCTACAGCGTGCAGTTGCGTGCCAACGGCGCCGGTGCCAGCAGCTGGGACCAAACCGGCATCACCCGGATTCGCGACGACGTCCTGCGCGACGAGCGTGGCAGTTTCATTTACCTGCGCCACAGTGACAGCGCCGCACCCTATTCGATCACGCAACACCCGGCGCCGGACCCGGCAGCGCACTACAAATGTGTTTTTCACTCCGATCGGGTGTGTTTCGACGCCGTCTGGCCCAGCCTGCAAGCCCACACCACGGTATGGGTCAGCCCGGAGGACGACATCGAGTTTCGCCAGGTTGAGCTGCGCAACCTGAGTGACCAGGCGCTGGACATTGAGCTGATCTCCGCGTTCGAACCTGCCTTGTCCACAGCGCGCGCTGATGCGGCGCATCCGGCGTTCATGAACCTGTTTGTCAGTGCCCAGTGGTTGCCTTCGGAGCACGCCCTGCTGTTTGAGCGCAAACCCCGCCAGTCGAGTGAGGAGGGTCTCAAGGTGGCCCATTTCCTGACCGACATCAGCGTGCAGCCGCTTCGGGTGCGCTGCGCCGTGGATCGCCAGGCCTGGAGCGGGCGCAACCGCAGTGCCAGTGCCCCGATGGCCAGCTTTCCTGACATCCCCGAGGCCACTCCCCCCGCGACCGATCAGTTGTCGACCGGGCTCGACCCGATCTGCGCACTGTCGGTCACGCTGCGGATTCCTGCCATGCGCAAAGCGCGACTGAGCTTTGCCACGGCGGCATCGAGCCATCGCGACACCCTGCGCGCGGTGATCGACAAGTATCGCCAGACCAGCAATGTGCAACGCGCATCACTGATGTCGGCCACGCTGATGGGCATCCGGTTGCGCGCCTTGCGCATCAGTGCCGAAAACTACGCCGCGCAGCAGTCGCTGACCAGTGCGCTGGTGTTGAGCCACACCCAGGTGCAGGCCCGCGCAGTGCGGCCGGCCAGCGCCGCCACGGAGGTATGTGACCGCCGGCTGCTGTGGCGTTTCGATGTTTCTGGCGATCACCCGTTGCTTCTGGTGCAAGTCAGTTCGATCCAGGGACTGGGATTGCTGCGTGCGCTGACGCAGGCGCTGGGGCTGTGGCTATGGGGTCGGGTGGCCTGCGATCTGGTGGTGGTGAACGCCGAGCCAGCGTCCTATCTGATGCCGCTGACGCGCGAACTCATGCTGCTGCGAGATCGGCATCAGGCCGACTGCGCCGCCCGAACCGGCAACCCGCAGACACGCCTGCATCTGCTGCGTGCCGACGAGCTCACCGCGCCGGAGCTCAACACCCTGCACAGTCTGGCGCGGGTGGTGTTGCATGCCGATGGGCGTGGTCTGGCGCACCACGTGCAAAACTGGCTCGACTTGCACGAAGTTGGGCTTGAACTCCGCCAGGGCACCTCCACCACCGCGTTGGGGTTGTCGACCAGTCGCGTCGCACCGGTGCCCGGCGGTGGCCGATTTGTGCCAGGCAGCGGTGAGTTTGTGTTTGACGTTCATGCCCGCCAGCGCCCACCCAGGCCGTGGATCAATGTGCTCGCCAATGCATCGTTTGGAGCCCAGGTTTCAGAGGCTGGCGGAGGATACACCTGGGCGGTCAACAGCCGCTTGAACCAGCTCACCAGCTGGTCGAACGACCCGGTGTCTGATCCGCCCTCTGAATGGTTTTTGTTGCAAAACAGCAAAACCCGCGAACTCTGGTCAGTGGCACCTTCGGCGGGTGTTCAGGATGACCTGACGTATCACGTGACCCACGGGCAGGGGTTCACCCGTATCAGCCACCGACGCGGCGATCTGCAGGTCACAGCGACCTGGTGTGTGGCGGCGGCCATTGCCGTCAAACAGGTGCATCTGGCGCTGGTGAACCTGGGCAGCAAGGCATTGCATCTGCGCCTGATCGGTATCGCAGAATGGCAAATGGGTGCCAGCCGCCTGGACCGCACCACCGTGCGCACCGCTGCCGGCCACGATGCCGGAGTGCTGTCGTTGTGGTCTACCCAGCGTGATCGGTCGGCGGGCTTTGGCGATGGCACCGCATTTCTGGCCACCGCCGACACTGAAGCCGCCCCCGATCCCGACAACGACGACTGGACCTGCGACCGTCGCGAGTGCTTTGACAGCCGTGGACGGCTGGTGGTGCCAGACTACTTTGGCCAGACCAGTGGTGATGGCCTGGACCCCTGTGCCGCCATGTCGGTTCACCTGGTCCTGGCGGGCGGCCAATCTGCAGAGCGCACGTTCCTGATGGGTTTTGGTGCCACGCCACAGCGGGCCAAGGACTTGCTGGTGAGCGCCATCCGCCTATCGGCGACACAACGCCTGCAGCAAGTCAGACAGGGCTGGCAACAGTTGCTCGGGGCCACCACCGTCAAAACGCCCGACGACCGGCTGGACGCGCTGGTCAATCACTGGCTGCTTTACCAGGCGGTGTCGTGCCGTCTTTGGGCCAAGGCGGGCTTTTACCAGGCGGGCGGGGCGACCGGTTTTCGCGACCAGTTACAGGACGCCATGGCCCTGGCCTGGGGCGCACCGCAGATGCTGCGGGCGCAGATTGTGCTCAATGCCTCGCGTCAGTTCATGGCCGGGGATGTGCAGCACTGGTGGCACGACCCGCGAGGCGTTGGGGTGCGCACCCACTTTTCTGACGATCTGCTGTGGCTGGCGTATGCCTGCGTGCATTACCTGCGCGCCACCGGCGACACCTCGCTGCTCGATGAATCGGTCGCGTTTCTTGACGGGCCTGCCATTGCGGCGGGTGCCGAGGACGCTTATTTTGAGCCGACGGTCAGTGCCCAGCAGGCCACCGTCTACGAACATGCGGCGCGTGCCATCGACCGCAGTTTGCGCGTGGGCAGCCACGGCTTGCCGCTGATGGGCAGCGGTGACTGGAACGACGGCATGAACCAGATCGGCATCGAGGGGCGCGGCGAGTCGGTCTGGCTGGCCTGGTTCCTGTGTCGCCTGGCGACCGATTTTGCGCCGATTGCCCACGAGCGCGGTGACAAGGGGCGGGCACAGCGCTGGGAGCGCGCTGCCGCCGGTTGGCGCGCCGCGCTGACGACCCAGGCTTGGGACGGCCATTGGTTTACTCGCGCTTATTTTGACAACGGCCAGGCGCTGGGAGCCAGCGTCAACCCGGAGGCGCGCATTGATCTGATTGCCCAGGCCTGGGCGGTGCTCTCCGGTGTCGCCCCACTGGCGATGCAGCAACAAGCCATGGCCTCGGTACAAGCGCAACTGGTGGATCCGCAGGCGGGTCTGATCTGCCTGCTGGCACCACCTCTGGTCCACGCGGTACCCAGCGCCGGCTACATCCAGGCTTACCCGGGCGGTGTGCGGGAGAACGGTGGCCAATACGCCCACGCTGCAATCTGGGCGCTGATGGCGCAGGCGCAACTGGCCACCGCCGGGGTCGCGGCCAATACGGCCAGCGCCAGCGCTGGCGACCAGGTTTACCGCTATTTCACCTACCTGAGCCCGGCACACCGCAGCGCTCACCCGACCCGCGGCCCGGTCTACGGGCTGGAGCCCTATGTCATGGCCGGCGATGTCTGCAGTCAGCCGCCCTATGTCGGGCGCGGTGGCTGGAGCTGGTACACCGGAGCGGCCGCCTGGCTGCACCGTGCCGTGATCGAGTCGATGTTCGGTCTGACCCAGGAAGCCAAGCGTCTGCGCTTCACGCCCTGCCTGCCGGGAGACTGGCCGCAGGCCGAGCTGACACTGAGGCGGGCAGACCGACAGATGCGCTTCATCCTGATGCGCGCCAACCCGGCGCAGGCGCTGGCAACCCATGCAGCGTCAGGTGCGCAATTGCTGCTGCCGGGTCAGTGGCTCGCCTGGACCACCCTGTCCCCACAGTCCTGCATGGTGATCCCGCTGTTGCCTTGAACCGCCTGCCACTGTGCGTGCGCCAGCGTACCGACACCGCGTGCCGCGACTTCTAAAGTCAAGCCATCGACTGGGAATGTCCCGGTTTTTCGCCCATCGATGGTGGGGCTTTCACCGTCAATATCCTTTTGGAGAATCATCATGTTCATTCGAACCACCCTTGCGGTTGCCACGGCAGCGCTGCTTATCATCTCGGCGAGCGGATGTGCCGTGGGCCGGGGACAGGAAACTGTGGGCGCTTATGTGGATGACGCGGGCATCACGACGATGGTCAAGGCCCGCATGGCCGAGAGCAAGCTGGTCAGCGCAACCTCGATCAGTGTGGAAACGCTCAATGGCAGTGTGATGCTGTCCGGTTTTGCCAAAAATGCAGTGGAAAAGAGCGAAGCCGAACGGATCGCCCGTGGCGTCAACCACGTCAAGTCCGTCAAGAACGAGATCGCGGTTCGTCCCTGAACCCGATACAGTGCCCGGACGATGCGCCGGGAACCTGAGCCTGGCGAGCAACGCCTGTAACCCCGTGATTCGCCTATCGGATCCCGGGGTTTCGCTTTGTCGGTGCGAGGCTGATTGAGGGCGCGAAAAAAAAACCGGTGGATTCGCCAACCACCGGCGGTTCGTCAAACGACGCAAGTCTTGCCTGGTTCAGCGGCGGCGGTTGTCGTGTGGCGGCTCCTCCCATGGGCCGCGTTTGGCGGCCTTCCCGTTGGGTCGTTTGGGCTGTTGCAACCGCGGATTCGGGTGTGCGCGCGGTGGCTGGTATTGGCTCTCACGGCTCCAGTTGCCAGGTTGACGGTAGTAAATGTTGCCGCGCTGCTCCCAGCGGTCAGGTTCCCAGCGGTAACCCTGGCGCTGCACGATGGCGCGGCCCCGCACCCAGATGTGACGGTCATGGTTCCAGGCCCAGTAGCCCGGTGCCCAGATATAGCCGGGTGCCATCATCGGCACCGGTTCAAAGATCAGCGGCGGTGGCCCGATGTTGATGCGCAAGCTCACCTGTGCGCTGGCGGCAGCGCCGGTGGCCAGTGTCACGGCCAGTAACAGGCCCTGCACAAGTCGACTAAGTTTCATAGACACCTCAAGTTTGGTTGGAGATGCCATGGTCGTGGCTGGCGCTGGGCCAGTCGGTGCGTTGGCGCACTGAAAACCGGCAAGGCACGCCTTATTCTGACTGCCTACGCCTTGCCAAACCCCCACCATGCAGACTCCTACCCGGCTGCGCCTTCAATCGTTGGCGCTGGTGCTTTGCAGCCTGAGCACGGCAGGGTGCGCCGACCTGCCCAACACCGAGGCGATTCTGGCGCGCCATGCCACACAGGCAGCGCAGTTCGACAATGCGCACGGCCCCTTGAGTGCCAAACGCAGCGCCGCGCTGCTGGCGGCACTCCGGGCCCGCTCCGGCCATCTGGATATCCTCGACAAACAGATCACGCTGGAGCAGGCCGTCACCGGCAGCCCCCTGGTGGTGGGCAATCGAACCACACTGCTGCAAGACGGCCCGGCCACCTATGCGGCCATGTTTGCCGCCATGGCGCAGGCGCAAGACCACATCAACATCGAGTCCTACATCATCGAAGACGATGCGGTGGGGCTGGCATTTGTCAGCGAACTGCTGCGCCATCAGCGTCGTGGCGTCCAGGTCAACCTGATCTATGACAGTGTCGGTGGACTCCAGACGCCCAAAACCTTCTTCGCGACACTGATCGAGGCTGGCGTTGCGGTGCTGGAATTCAATCCGGTCAATCCGGCGCTGGCGCGCGGTGACTGGGTGCTCAACCAGCGCGACCACCGCAAGCTGCTGGTGGTCGACGGACGGCTGGCCTTTGTGGGTGGCATCAACATCAGCAGCGTTTACTCCTCGGGGGCCATTCTGCGGCGCGCCAAGAAAGCCGTGCCAAGCCCCGCCGCCTGGCGCGATACCGACCTGCAGATCGAAGGTCCGGTGGTGGCCGAGTTCCAGAAGTTTTTTCTGCAAACCTGGGCCAAGCAGCAAGGCCGGGCGCTGTTGCCCAAAAAGTACTTCCCGCCTCTGGTGGCAGTCGGGCGCGACATCGTGCGCGCCATTGGCAGCTCGCCCGACGACCCCTACAGCCTGATGTACCTGACGCTGATCTCGGCCATTGGCAATGCCGAGCGGCACGTCGACCTGACCAATGCCTATTTCGTGCCCGACCCACAATTGCGTCAGGCGCTGACCGCCGCGGCCGCACGCGGTGTCGAGGTGCGCCTGATCCTGCCCAGCTACAGCGACTCCAGCCTGGTTTTTCATGCCGGGCGCGCCCATTACGCCAGCCTGCTGGCCGGTGGTGTGCACATTTATGAGCGCCACGGCGCGCTGTTGCACGCCAAGACGGCGGTGATCGATGGCATCTGGTCCAGCGTGGGTTCCAGCAACCTCGACTGGCGCAGTTTCATGGACAACGACGAACTCGATGCCGTGGTGCTCGGGCGCGATTTTGCGGCCCAAATGGAGACCATGTTTGCGCGTGATCTGGCCGCCTCGCAGCGGGTTGACGCCCAAGCCTGGGCACAGCGTGGCGCGGTGCTTCAGCTCAAGGAGTGGCTGGCGCAGCTATGGCAACGCCTGCTGTAGTGGCTTGCTCTGGGTTCGTTATCGCACAGACGGCCGCCCCGCTTGCCGTCACAGTCGGACCCGGCAACCCCTTTCAACCCGGAGAATTACTGATGAACAACCCCCTTGGCCTGCGTATTTTGACCACCACCCTGGCCGGCGTCATGACCATTTCGATGGTCGCCTGCAACAAGCCCGCGGACGCCACCGGTGCAGCGGCACCCAATATCACGGTGGGCACCGAGCTTGATGACAGTGTGGTGACCACCCGAGTCAAATCAGCCCTGCTGGCTGACGACGAGATCAAGGGTTTTGACATCAAGGTCGAGACCCGCAAGGGCGAGGTCATGCTCAGTGGCTTTGTCGACAGTCAGACGCAGCTGGAGCGCGCCGCCACGGTGGCCGGCATGGCAGAAGGTGCCAAGAGTGTGGACAACAAGCTCAGTGTCAAATCGGGCACCAGCACGGTGGGCAACAAAGTGGACGACAGCGTGATCACCACCCGCGTCAAGGCGGCACTGCTGGCCGATGTCAGCATCAAGAGCCTGGACATCTCGGTGCTCACCCGCAAGTCCGAAGTGCAGCTCAGCGGCTTTGTCAACAACCAGGGTCAAATTGACCGCGCCGTGGAAGTGGCCCGTGGCATTGAAGGCGTCACCCAGGTCGGCAATGACATGAGTGTCAAAAAGTAAGCACCCGCCAACCGGCGGGCCGCCGCCGGCTAGGGCCGCCGCACATCGCTGAGCAGTCGGTCCAGTTCTTTCTTGACCACTCCGTAGCATTCACACGCCCCCGCCTCCAGCCCGCTGCGGCTCAGCACGCTGATGTGGCCGCGGCGATAGCGGATGTGGCCCGCGGCCTGCAGGTGCCCCGCGGCGTCGGTCACACTTTCACGACGTACGCCCAGCATACTGGCCACCAGTTCCTGCGTCATCACCAGTTCGCGTTCCGGCAGGCGGTCCAGCGTCAGCAGCAGCCAGCGGCACAGTTGCTGCTCGACCGAGTGGTGACGGTTGCAGACGGCGGTTTGTGCCATCTGGGTCATGAGGGCCTGGGCATAACGCAGCAGCAGGCGCTGCAGGGCACCGGAGCGGTCAAACTCTGCTTTCAGTGTGTGGCGGTCCAGCCGCCAGGCTTGCCCGGCGGTTTGCACGACCGCAGAACTTGAGGTGGTGTCGCCACCCATGTACAGTGAAACACCCACCACGCCCTCGTTGCCGACGCCAGCGGTTTCGACCGACGCGCCTGACTCTGTCACATAGTGCAGCGAGACGATCGAGGAGGTGGGAAAGTAGGCATGGCGCATCTGGCTGCCGGGTTCGTAGAGCATCTGGCCCAGTGCCAGCGGCACCAGTTCCAGCTGCGCTGCCAGTGTCTGCAAGTCTGCTGCCGGTAGCGCCGCCAGCAGGTGGTTCTGGTTGAGGTGTGAAGGCATGGTCAAGCTGCCGTTCCTTCAGGCGGGCAGTTCCAGCCCGATGCCGCGATAGCCGACAAAGCGGCTGAGCCGGTCGAACATCGGCTCACCACTGACCTGAAACACCTGCTGGCGTTGGTCAGGGCCGGTACGGTGCAAGACAAAGTCCAGAAACGGCTGGCGGTTGTTGATGATCGTCTGCAGCCGCACCCGCTCGGCATCGTTCCAGCCGCTGGGCAATAGCGGCCTGTCTTTGCTGTGCAAAGGCTCCACCTGAATACCCAGCATCTCCAGCACCGGCCCCGATACCTTGGTGAAGCTGCCGCTCTCGTCCTGCTCCCAGTACCAGTCGCAGGCCAGTTCGGTCAGGCTGCGAAAACGGGCTTCGCTTTCGCGCAGCTCGGCAGTGCGCTGGGCCACCGTGGCTTCCAGCTCCTCGTTGTACTGAGCCAGCTTCTTGTACAGCAAGCGCACCTCCAGCATGTTGTAAATGCGGGTTTTAACCTCAATCAGGTCAAACGGCTTGCTGATGAAGTCCTTGGCACCGGCAGCCAGCGCCTGCAGCTTGTGGCCGGGCTGGGCGGTCAGCACAATCACTGGCAGGTAACTGTCGGTGGTGTTGGTTTTCAGGCCGGCCATCACCGCAAAGCCATCCATCACCGGCATCTGCAGGTCCAGCAGGATCAGGTCGTACTGATTCTTGCGGTGCAGTGCACACACCTCCTCGGGTTTCATGGTCGAGCTCAAATGGCTATAGCCAGCCTCGCCGAGCAACTGCAACAGCAACTGCACGTTGGCGGCCTGGTCATCCACGATCAGGATGTTGGCCGCAAGAATGTCAATCGTCAGGTTCATGACCATCGTCCTTCGGGTAGTTTGCTATTGAAAGATAAGCTGAAAAGTGATTATCTATATGGGCTAGAGGCTATTTTCGTGACTAAATAGCCGCAGGCGCCGTTGCCAGCGACAACTCAAACCAGAAGTTGCTGCCAACAGCCGGGGTGCTGCTGGCACCAATGGTGCCGCCCATCATTTCCACCAGCCGTTTGCTCACCGTGAGGCCAATGCCAGTGCCTTCATGCGGGCCGTTCTCCTGGCCCAGCCGGTTGAAGGGCTGAAACAACTGGGCCAACTGCTCGGTTGAGAGCCCCGTCCCGCTGTCTTGCACACTGACGCGCACTCGCCCGTGTGGCCGCAAGCTCCAGCTCACGGCAACCCGGCCCTGGGCGCGGTTGTATTTGATGGCGTTGGACAGCAGGTTGATCAGCACCTGCTTCAGGCGGCGCCGGTCCGCCTGTACCCGGCATGGCTGATCAAAGCCAGGGAAGGCCAGCTCAATGCCGCTGGCATTGGCTTGTGGCTCAATCATGGTCTGGCAGTCGGCCAGTACCTCGGCCAGCGACTCATCGCCCATGGTCAGTGCCAGCTGCCCGGACTCGATGCCTGCCAGATCCAGAATTTCGTTGACCAGCGCCAGCAGATACCAGCCACCGTGGACGATCTGGTCGATCGACGATTTTTGCGCCGGGGTGGGTGGCGGGGTGCCTGCATCCATCAACTGGGCAAAACCCAGAATGGCATTCAGCGGTGAGCGCAGTTCGTGGCTCATGCTGGCCAGAAAGTCGGACTTGGCGCGGTTGGCCTTGTCGGCCAACTGGCGCGTGCGCTCCAGTTCCAGGTTCTTCTCGTGCAGGATCGCGTCCAGCTGCTTGCGCTCTGACACGTCCTTGAGCATCACCCGCAGCACGCTGCTGCCGCTCAGGCTGCGGGAGACATTGGCCACCAGACTGACCCAGATCTTGCTGCTGTCACTGCGGGTCATCTGCAGTTCAAAGCTTTGCGGCTCACCGGTGGCACGCAGTTGCTCGGTGCTTTGCCGGTAGATGGCGCGCTGTGCATGGGGCATGAAACTGGTCAATGCCCGTTTCACCAGGGAACCCCGTGGTACGCCAAGCAGGGTGGCCACGGTCAGGTTGGCCTCCAGAATCAGATCCTGGTCGGTGATGGTGCAGTAACCCACCGGTGCCATGTCGTAGAGGTCGAAGTAACGTTCGCGGGCGATCTCCAGCGCCACCTGCGCGCTGCGCAGCTCTTCATTTTGCAATTCCAGCTCGACCTGATGCACCCGCAACTCGTGGAACAGCAATTGCACGTCTTCCGGGGTCATGCCCTCGGCCAGTTGCGGCGGCACACGGGGCACCTCGCGCTGGCGGTCCATGGCGCGCCGGCGCAGCTGCTGCAAGGTGCTGACCAGCAGCACCGTGTCATCAGGATTCTGATCGGATGGGGTCATGGTGGTGCGTCATGGTGAGTTGATTGTGCTGCCCAAATGGTCAATGCACCGTGAGCATCGCTTGGCCGGGCAAGCAAGGCTGGTGTCGCTGCCACGGAGCGCTCCTCTAATAAAAGCACATGATCTCCTTGTCATAAGCGCTTGCGGGCGTTTGTTGCGTAGTCATCGCGCAGCGCTGCCGGGGGCAGCGGCGCGGCAAAGTAGTTGCCCTGAAAGTGGCTGCAGCCCACGCTGGCAAAGTAGTCCAGCTGCGCCGCAGTCTCGACGCCTTCGGCCAGCACCGGCAAGCCAAGGCTGACCCCGAGCGCCACAATGGCGCGTGCAATCACCGCCACGCCGCTGTCGCTCAGGGCTGCCTGCACCATGGCCTGATCAACCTTCAGGCGCGCCAGGGGCAGGCGCCTCAGATACACCAGCGATGCAAATCCGGCACCAAAGTTGTCCAGGCTGAAACCCACACCGCTGTCGTTCACCGCGTGCATCTTGCCAATCGCATCCTCGATGTCGTTGCGCAGGCTGTCTTCTGCCAGCTCCAGGATCAGGCGCTGAGCGGGCGCACCGCTGAGGTGCAAGGCAGCGGCCACCTGTTGCACAAAGTCAGACTGCGCCAGCTGGCGCGCACCCACGTTCACGGTCAACGTCCAGTGGGCGCGCTGCGGGTCTTGCGCCCAGACCAGCAATTGCGCGCAGGCGGTCGCCAGCACCCAGCGGGCCAATGGCAGGATCAGATTGGTTTCTTCAGCCAGCGCCAGAAACTGCCCCGGCAACAGCACCCCGCGCTGGGGGTGGTTCCAGCGCAGCAGGGCTTCGGCGCCGCTGGGTACCCCTCGGCGGTCCACCTGAATCTGGTAGTACAGCGCGAAGGCCGGGGTATTGAGGGCATGGCGCATGTCATCGATCAGGGTGTCGTGCGACTGCACCTCGGCGTGCATGGCGGCATCAAAGCGGCACACCTGGTTGCGCCCGCGAGACTTGGCACGGTACATCGCCAGATCGGCCATTTTGAGCAAACTGCTGATGGACTCGGTTTCGCCGCAAAACAGCGCCAGGCCGATGCTGATGGTGTTGTCGTAGCGATGGCCGTTGAGCTGGTAAGTCTGACCCAGCGCGTGCAGGATCTGCTGCGCCACGGCCTGCGCCTGCGCGGTGGCTTCCGGTGGCTGCTGGCTCAGGGTGTTGAGCAGCACCACAAACTCGTCACCGCCAAAGCGCGCCACCTCATCGCCTTCGCGCACGCACAAGCGCAGCCGTTGCGCCACCTGGTGCAGCAGCACATCGCCCACATCGTGGCCCAGCGTGTCGTTGAGCAGTTTGAACTGGTCCAGATCCATGAACATCAAGGCGCAATAGTCGCCGCTTTGGGCCGACCTCTGGCGTGCCTGCGCCAGGCGCTCCAGCAGCAGTCGCCGGTTGGGCAGACCCGTCAGCGCGTCATGCAGGGCCATGGACTTCAGCGCACTGGCTGACTGGCCCAGCTGGTTGTAGAGCAGGCGCACCTCGAGCAGGTTGTGAATGCGTGTCGTGAGTTCCAGCAGGTCAAAGGGTTTGGCAACGAAATCGCGCGCACCGGCGCGCAGGGCGCGCAGCTTGTGCTTGGGTTGCACGGTGATGGCCAGCACCGGCAGGTAGCCGTCGGACTCGATGTCGTGCAGCGCCTGCATCACCGCAAAACCATCCATGCCGGGCATTTGCAGGTCCAGCAGGATCAGGTCGTAGCGGTGGATGCGGTGCAGTTCGCACACCGCAAACGGGTCTTGGGTGCAGGTGAGCTGACGGTACCCGGCTGCTTGCAGCAGTTGCTCGAGCAAAGCCAGGTTGGCCGGCTTGTCGTCAACGATCAGGATACGGGCTTCGAGCAGGTCAACGTCAGCAGACATCGTAGGTCTCCCGCCCGATGCCGGCGGCCTGCTGCGAACCCGCCAGCGCCAGGGCGCTGTCCAGCGCCTCCATGAACGCCGGCACCCGGATCGGCTTGGTCAGGTAGCGGTAAAAGCCGGCGGCCAGTCCGCGCTCGATTTCGCGCGGCATGGCGTTGGCGCTCAGGGCCATGATCGGTATGTGGGCCGTGCTGCTGTCGGCCTTGAGTATCAGCAGCGCCTGCAAGCCACTGATGCCGGGCAGGTTGATGTCCAGCAGAATGATGTCGGGGTGGTGTTCACGCGCCAGCGCAATGCCGCGCATGGCGTCTTCCGCGCCAAACAGCCGCATGTCCGGGCGCCTGGCAATAAGCTGCTCCACCAGCGCCATGTTGGCGCGGTTGTCTTCCACATACAGCAGCGTGCGCAGCCGAACCCCGTTCACGACCGGCGTGGTGTGTGACAACTGTTGTTCGATGACGTGGTCTTCAAACTGCGGCGCCCCGATCAAGTCCAGCTCGATCCAGAACACACTGCCCGCACCCTCGGTGCTGCTGACGCCAATGGCGCCGCCCATTTGTTCCACCAGTCGCTTGCTCACCACCAGGCCAATGCCGGTGCCCTCTTCGTTGCTGTTCTGTTTGCCCAGGCGGTTGAACGGCTGAAACAGCTCGGCGATCTTGTCGGCAGACAGGCCATCACCGGTGTCTTGCACGCTGATGCGCATTTGGCTTGCCGCGCGCTCGCTGCACGTCACATAGACGCTGCCACCGTGGCGGTTGTATTTGATGGCGTTGCTCAGCAGGTTGATTAACACCTGCTTGAGCCGGGTACGGTCGGCACGGACAAAGGGATTGCCCGGAAGGGCCGGGTAGTGCAATGCAATCTCTTTGCGCTGCGCCAGCGGTGCAATCAGCGTCTGGCAGTCGGTCAGCACCTCTGACAGCGACACCGGCTCGCACGACAGCGACACCCGGCCGGACTCGATCAGCGCCAGGTCAAGCACCTCGTTGATCAGCTCCAGCAGGTACCAGCCAGCGCGCAGGATCTGGTCGATGCTGGCCTTCTGGGACGGATTGGGCAGTGGTGTGCCCGACTCCAGCAATTGGGCAAACCCCAAGATCGCGTTGAGCGGCGAGCGCAGCTCGTGGCTCATGCCCGACAGAAAGTCGGACTTGGCCAGGTTGGCCTTGTCGGCCAGTGCACGGGCACTTTCCAGTTCGGTGTTCTTGTCGCGCAGCACCTGGTCCAGTCGCTCGCGCTCCACCTCGGCGGCACGCCGCGCCCGGTTGTCGGTGCCGATCAGCAGGTAGCCAATGATGGTGCCGCGCTGGTCGCGCAGCGCTGTGACCGACACCACCGCCGGCAGTCGGCTGCCATCCTTGCACAGATAGGTCAGCTCGTAAATGTCTTCGATGCCGCGAGAGGCCTTGAACACCAGCGCCTCAAACCCCGGGGTGATGGGGGTATCGAGCTCGAGGCTGAGCGCCTTGGCGCGCGCCACCACCTCCTGCGGGTCTGAAATGTCGGCCGGTGTGATTTTGTTCATCACCTCGGCAGCGGTGTAACCCAGCATTCGTTCGGCACCTACATTGAAAATCTGGATCACACCCTGCGCGTCGGTGGCAATGCTGGAGAAGTTGGCGCTGTTGAAGATGGCATTTTGCAGCGCAGCACCGGGTGGCTGTGGTTTGCTCAGGCACGCCGCAGGCGCAGCCGTGGCCGGGATCGGCCCACGCGCTTGCGAGATCCAGGCTTTTATTTGGGTGGTGATGTTCAAGGCGTTGGACGATGGAGGCAGACCGCCGCAAGGTCGACGAGGTCAGGTGCCAGCATAAGACAGCGCCAGCCGCCGCTCTGTGCGCTGGCGCACGCAGGCCAAAAAATTGCACAAAAACGGCCTCTAGCGCAATGCCATCAAGGGTTTTTAGCTATATAAAATTTACCTCCCTGGGGGTAGATTAATGCCTACAATGGTTCCAGTGTTGCGGCCCTTTGGCCGCACCCGCACAGCGCAAGCCGCAGGAGTCTCATGACACAAGCACCGCCGGACCCGGTTGCAACGCCCGCATGCGCAGCCCCATCCGCCGTGCCCGCTGCGGCGGACTTTCCCATTGTCGGTATCGGGGCCTCGGCGGGCGGGCTGGCGGCGTTTGAGGCTTTTTTCCACGGCCTGCCCAAAGATGCCAACCCTGGCATGGCTTTTGTGCTGGTGCAGCATCTGGCACCCGACCACAAAAGTATGCTGGCCGAGCTGATTCGGCGTTACTCGACCCTGCAGGTGCTGGAGGTCGAAGACAGCATGACGGTGGCCATCAACAGCATCTACATCATTCCACCCAACCACGACATGGCCCTTTTAGGGGGCACGCTGCAGTTGCTGGAACCCACGGCACCGCGCGGCCAGCGCCTGCCGATTGACTTTTTCTTCAAATCGCTGGCCGAAGACCAGCGTGAGCGTGCCATTGGCATTGTGCTCTCGGGCACCGGCAGCGACGGCTCGCTGGGCTTGCGCGCCATCAAGAATGCCGGTGGCATGGTGATGGCCCAGACCCCCGAGAGCGCCGAGTTCGATGGCATGCCCGGCAGCGCCATCGCCACCGGTTTGGTCGACTACACGCTGGAGCCGGCGCAGATGGCGGCACAGCTGGTCGGCTATATCCAGCACGCGTTTGGCAAGTTCTCCCTGCGTTCGGACAAGCCGGTGCACATCAACGAGTCGGCGCTGAAAAGAATCTTTGTGCTGCTGCGCAGCCAGACCGGCCACGATTTTTCCCAGTACAAGCCCAGCACGGTGCACCGGCGCATCGAGCGGCGCATGTCGGTGCAGCAGATCACGCTGATCGACGAGTACGTGCGTTTTCTGCAGCAAACGCCGCAAGAGGTCGAAGCGCTGTTTCGCGATTTGCTGATTGGGGTCACCAACTTCTTTCGTGATCCCGAGGCGTTCCAAACGCTCGAAGATCAGGTCATTCCGCAACTGTTTGCGGGTAAATCCACCAGTAACGGGGTGGTGCGCATCTGGGTGGCGGGCTGCTCGACCGGTGAAGAGGCCTACTCGCTGGCGATTTTGCTGCAGGAGCGCATGGAGGCGCTGCAACAAAACTACACGGTACAACTGTTTGCCACCGACATTGACAGTCGCGCCATTGCCACTGCGCGGGTCGGGCTGTACCCGCTGGGCATTGCCGCAGACCTGTCGCCGCTGCGCCTGTCGCGCTTTTTCACGCCGGAGCCCGATGGCCGGGGGTATCGCATCCACAAGAGCATACGTGACATGCTGGTGTTCTCGGAGCAGAACCTGACGCGTGACCCGCCGTTTTCCAGGCTCGACCTGATCACCTGCCGCAACCTGCTGATTTACCTCAGCGCCGATTTGCAGAAGCGGCTGATGCCCCTGTTTCATTACGCCCTCAACCGGCAGGGCTATTTGTTTTTGGGCACCTCTGAAGGCATTGGCGACTTTTCAGACCTGTTTGCCACGCTCGACCGCAAGGCCAAGCTGTTTCAGCGCAAGAACGCCGAGCCCAGTGTGCTGCGCACAGCCAGCCGCTTTTTGCCCCCGCTGACCGCACTGGAGGCGGCGCTGCCGCGCGGGCCCGGCAAAGAGGCTTATCCGGTCCGGCTGCCGCTGCGTGAACTGACCGAGCAGGCTCTCCTGGCGCAGGTGGCCCCGGCGGGTGCGCTGATCAACGCCCTGGGTGACATTCTTTACCTGCACGGGCGCACCGGCATGTACCTGGAGCCCGCACCCGGCGAGGTGGGTGTGCCCAACATCCTGAAAATGGCCCGCGAAGGGCTGCGCCCGCCGCTGTCCAATGCGCTGCAACGGGCCGCGGCAACGCAACTGCCGGTGCGCACCCCTGGGGTAAGGGTCAAGACCAATGGGCACTTCACCCGGGTCAACCTGAGCGTGCGCCCGGTGCTCACCAACCCGCCGGTGCCAGAGGCCAACCTGAACCCGGATCTGCCCGCTGCGCCCACGGCACCCGACGCCCACTTGTATCTGGTGATTCTGGAGGAGGCACTGGATCCGGTGCCTGATGCGCCAGTGGCAGCGGCCGGCGTGGCGGCAGCCCATTTGACTGCCGACGTCGACACGATGGCGCAGCTGGCCGCCCTGCGCGACGAGTTGCGCGCCAAGGACGAATACCTGCAAAGCACCCACGAAGAGCTGGAAAGCTCCAACGAGGAACTCAAGTCCAGCAACGAAGAGATGCAGTCGGTCAACGAAGAGTTGCAAAGTACCAATGAAGAGCTGGAAACCTCCAAGGAAGAGCTGCAGTCGGTCAATGAAGAGTTGTCGACCGTCAACAACGAGCTCAATCTCAAGGTGGATGATTTGTCGCGCCTGAACAACGACATGAACAACCTGCTGTCAGGCACCGGCATCGCCACGGTGTTTGTCGACCACCAGTTGCGCATCCTGCGTTTCACCCCCACGGCCTCGCAGCTGATCAACCTGATTGCCGGTGATGTGGGGCGACCGGTGGGCCACATTGTGTCGAATCTGGTGGGTTACACCAGCCTGGTGGCCGACACCCAGACCGTGCTGGACACCCTGGTGCCGATCGAGGTGCAGGTACAAACCACCGACGGGGCCTGGTTTACCCTGCGCATTCGCCCCTACCGCACGCTGGACAACGTGATCGAAGGTGCGGTGATCACCTTCAGCGACATCAACGAACTCAAGCGCATGGAGGCCGCGCTGGAGCAGGCCAACCGGCTGGTGCGGCTGGCGGTGGTGGTGCGCGATGCGTTTGACGCCATCACCGTGCAGGACCTCGAGGGCCGCACCCTGGCCTGGAACCCGGCGGCCGAGAGCTTGTACGGCTGGACCGAGGCGCAGGCGCTGCAGATGAATGTGGCGGATCGGATTCCGCCCGAACTGCGCGCCGAAGCCCTGGGGAAAGTCCGGCAACTCGGTCAGGCGCAGCAACTGGAGAATTACCGGACCCGGCGCCTCAACCAAAGCGGCGATGTGCTTCAGGTGTCGCTCACCGCCACGGCACTGGTCAATGCGGCGGGCGCCGTGTACGCCATCGCCACCACCGAGCGCGTGCTCGACAACAGTTCCGGCGGCGCGGCATCGCCGCCAGACTGACCAGGCTGAGCATGCTCGCCCATACCCCACCCCGTGCCAAGGCAGCACTGACGGTCGAAGACTTGCTGGCGGCGCAGTCCCTGCGTGATCAGGCTGAGCGCGAACTGCAAGGGCGCGGTGGCGATGCGGCCCCGCGCCGTGACGACCCGCTGTTTGGTGCCCTGTACCAGATGCACGATTTGCGGGTGCACAAGATCGAGCTGGAGATGCAGAACGAAGAGCTGCGTCTGGCACGCCAGGCGCTGGAGCTTTCACGCGCCAGTTTGGTCGACCTCTACGACCAGGCACCGGTGGGCTACCTGAGCGTGAACCAGGCCGGGCTGATTGTGAGCGCCAACCTGACCGCCGCCACGCTGCTGGGCTTGCCTCGCGACGACCTGCTGCAACAGCCCTTGTCCCGGTGGGTGGTGCCGGATTCGCAGGACATGGTCTACCTGCTGCGCAGGCAGGTCCGCCTGGGGGACGGGCCACAGACCTTCGAGCTGGGGTTGCATCGCGTTGGCGGCCCCCCGTGGTGGGCACGCCTGGTGGCACAGGCCGTTCAGGATGAAACCGGTGCGCCGGTGCTGCGCGTGGCGCTCAACGACATCAGTGCGCAGCGGGACGCACAGGAGAAACTTCAGCTGGCTGCCAGCGTGTTTCTCAACTCGCGCGAAGGCATCATGATCACCGACCTGCAAGCCAGCATTGTCGAGGTCAACCAGGCTTTTTGCCGCATCACGGGTTTTGCGGCCTCTGAGGTGCTGGGCCATAACCCGCGGATGCTGAGTTCGGGCCGGCACGCGCCAGATTTTTATGCCAACCTGTGGCGCGATCTGCGCGCCAAGGGACACTGGTATGGCGAGGTCTGGAATCGCCGCAAGTCGGGTGAGGTGTATGCCGAACTGCAAACCATCAGCACCGTGTGCAACACGCGGGGCCAACCCACCCATTACGTGTCGCTGTTCTCGGATATCTCGGCCTACAAGGCGCATCAGAGCGAGCTTGAACACATTGCCCACTACGATTTGCTGACGCACTTGCCCAACCGGGCCCTGCTGGCCGACCGGCTGCACCAGAGCATGGCGCAAACCCTGCGCCGTGGCGACCTGCTGGGCGTGGCCTATATTGATCTGGACAGTTTCAAGCGTGTCAACGACGGCTATGGCCATGCCGTGGGCGACCAGCTGCTGGTGACCCTGGCCACCCGCATGAAAGAGACCCTGCGCGATGGGGACACGCTGGCCCGCATGGGCGGCGACGAGTTTGTGGCGGTACTGACCGGCCTGAAGGATGTGCGGGCGTGCCAGCCCATGCTGGCCCGGCTGCTGGCCGCTGCGGCGCAGCCGGTGCTGCTGGGTGAGGTGCTGCACCAGGTGTCGGCCAGCCTGGGGGTGAGCTTTTATCCACAGACGGAAGGGGTGGCGGCAGACCAGTTGCTGCGTCAGGCCGACCAGGCCATGTACCAGGCCAAGCAGCTGGGCAAGAACCGCTTTCATGTGTTTGACGCCGAGCAGGACCGAAGCGTTCGTGGTCACCATGAGAGTCTGGCGCGCATCCGGCTGGCGCTGGATCAGCATGAACTGGTGTTGTACTACCAGCCCAAAGTGAACATGCGCACCGGCCAGGTGACAGGTGCCGAAGCCTTGATACGCTGGCAACACCCGAGCCGGGGTTTGCTGTTGCCAGCCGAGTTTCTGCCGGTGATCGAAACCGACCCGCTGGCCATTGCAGTGGGTGAATGGGTGATCGACACGGCACTGGCGCAAATCACGCTCTGGCAGGCCGCAGGGCTGGTGTTGCCGGTCAGTGTCAACGTCGGGGCTTTTCAGCTGCAACAGCCCAGTTTTGTGGCGCAGCTGGGCACGCTGCTGGCGCGTCAGCCGCAGGTCGCACCGAGCAGTTTGACGCTTGAAGTGCTGGAAACCAGCGCCTTGCAGGACATCGGTTATGCCTCGCAGGTGATTGACGACTGTCTGCAACTGGGGGTGGCTTTTGCACTGGACGACTTTGGCACCGGCTACTCGTCGCTGACCTACCTCAAGCGTCTGCGCGTGGGGCTGCTCAAGATCGACCAGAGTTTTGTGCGTGACATGCTGGTCGACCCCGGTGACCTGAGTATTTTGCAGGGCGTCATTGGCCTGGCCAGTGCTTTTCACTGCGACGTGATTGCCGAAGGCGTTGAAACGCTTGCACATGGCACCTTGCTGCTGCAAATGGGCTGTGAACTGGCGCAGGGTTACGGCATTGCCCGCCCCATGCCCGCCGAAGAAATGCCCGGCTGGGTCGCGGCCTGGCAGCCGCCGACATGCTGGCGGCCCGGGCTTGGCCAGCCAGGCGAATGAGGCTGAGGGCAGGGAGGACCGGACAGTGGGTGCCGGGCCTGTGGGGGGCACCTACACTGAGCCGCCTGATTTGACGCACGAAACGTTGAGCTTTGGTTACACATCCGTTCTTTTCCCGGCGCAAGGTGGTCTTTCTACTGGCCGGGCTGTGCTGTCTGCTATGGGGCAGTGCCTACCCGGCCATCAAGAACGGTTACGCGCTGTTCTCCATTGCGCCGGACGACATACCGGCCAAAATGATTTTTGCCGGCTATCGCTTTGTACTGGCCGGCCTGCTGTTGCTGGCCGTGGCCGTGCTGACACGCCGCCAGGTTCTGGGTTTGAGCTGGAGCAAGCTGCGCCAGATCAGTACGCTGGGCCTGACGCAGACCGCTCTGCAGTATGTGTTTTTCTACGTCGGGCTGGCTTACACCACAGGGGTGAAAGGGTCCATCATGAACGCAACCGGCACCTTTTTCAGCGTGCTGCTGGCGCATTTCATTTACCACAATGACCGCTTGAGCCTGAACAAGGTGCTGGGCTGCCTGGTCGGATTTGCCGGCGTGATGGTGGTGAATTTCAAGCGCGATCTGCTGGATTTCCATTTCACGCTGCTGGGTGAGGGCTTTGTGGTGATCGCGGCCTTCATTCTGTCGGCAGCGTCCATTTACGGCAAAAAGGTGTCGCAGCACATGGACTCCATCGTGCTGACCGGCTATCAGCTGACGATTGGGGGGCTGGCCCTGCTGCTGGGTGGCTATGGGGCGGGCGGGGCCCTGGCGGGTTTCAGCTGGGCGTCGACGGCGCTGCTGGTGTACCTGGTGCTGCTTTCGTCGGTGGCGTTTGGCCTGTGGACGATTTTGCTCAAGTACAACCGGGTGGGTATGGTGACCGTCTTCAACTTCCTGATCCCGATCTTTGGGGCCATGCTGTCGGCAGTTTT
>NZ_JAGPBB010000103.1 GCF_018063565.1 Rhodoferax sp. | reverse complement strand
ATCGGCAAGGCTGGTGAAAACGGCGTGCTGTTTGCCGCCGTGGTCAACGACCTGCACCGCGCTGCGGGCCGCTCGGGCGTCGGTGCGGTGATGGGCAGTAAGAATCTCAAGGCCATTGCGGTGCGCGGCACCAAGGGTGTCGGCAATCTGCGTGACCCCAAAGCCTTCATGGCCGCTGTCAAGGCCAGCAAAAAGGTCTTGGCTGAGAACGGTGTCACAGGCACTGGCCTGCCCGCCATGGGCACCCAGGTTCTGATGAGCGTGATTAACGAGGTGGGCGGCTTGCCCACCCGCAACCACCAGGACAACCAGTTTGAAGGCGCCAAGGACATCGGTGCCGAAGCCATGGCCACACCGCGCAAGACCGATGGCAAAAAACATCTGGTCACCAACCAGGCGTGCTTTGGTTGCACCATTGCCTGCGGGCGCATCAGCAAGATGGACGAAGGCCACTTCACCATCGAAACCAAGCCGCAGTACCGCGGTGCCAATGGCGGCCTCGAATACGAAGCTGCCTGGGCGCTGGGTGCGGCCAATGGCGTGAACGATCTGGAATGCCTGCAATACGCCAACATGCTGTGCAACGAGGAGGGGATTGACCCGATCAGCTTTGGTGCCACCGTGGGTGCAGTGATGGAACTCTACGGCATGGGTGTGCTGACCAAAGAGCAGGTGGGCTGCGAGGCCACGTTTGGTTCTGCGCGCGCACTGGCTTTCCTGGCGGAAGAGACGGTCAATGGTCGCGGTTTTGGCAAGGAAATCGGCCAGGGCTCCAAGCGACTCACCGCCAAATATGGTCATCCCGAACTGTCGATGTCCTCCAAGGGCCAGGAATTCCCGGCTTATGATGGCCGCGCCATTCAGGGTATTGGTCTGGCCTATGCCACGAGCAATCGTGGCGGCTGCCACCTGCGCGGCTACACCATTGCGTCAGAAATTCTGGGCATCCCGGTCAAGACCGATCCGCTCGAATCGCAGGGCAAGCCAGAGTTGGTCAAGGCGTTCCAGGACGCCACGGCTGCGTTTGACTCGTCTGGCCTGTGCATTTTCACAACCTTCGCCTGGGGCCTGCAAGATCTCTCGCCACAAATGCAGGGGGCTTGCGACGAGGTGTACACGGTTGAAGAACTGGCCAAGATTGGGGAGCGCATCTGGAATATGGAGCGCGAGTTCAACAACCGCGCCGGCTTCACAAAAGCCGACGACAGCCTGCCCGCGCGCCTGACTAGTGTCGAGGGTGCTTGCAAGACCGGCCCAGCCAAAGGCAAGTTCAACGAACTCGCCACCATGCTGCCGTTGTACTACGAGGCCCGCGGTTGGGACAGCGAAGGCCGCCCAACGGCAGCCACCAAAGAGCGGCTGAGTCTGTAAGATTTTTCGTTATCTGACCCCAAAACGGCTCTGAAAAGAGCCGTTTTTACTGAAAGAGAAACCCATGACCCACCACGTTATCCTCGGTGCCGGCCCGGCCGGTGTCATCGCCGCCGAAACCATCCGCAAGCACAGTGCCACCGACCGCATCACGCTGATTGGTGACGAGCGCGAGCCCGCCTATTCACGCATGGCCATTCCCTACTTGCTCACCGGCAAGATCGACGAGTCGGGCACTTACCTGCGTCGCAGCCCGACCCATTTTGAAGATTTAAAGATAAATCGGCTTCTAGCCCAGGTGCAGTCAGTGCAGGAAGCTACAAAAACCGTAGTGCTCGATGACGGTGAGACGGTGCCCTTTGACACCCTGCTGATCGCCACCGGCTCGCACCCGGTGCATCCACCCGTTCCCGGCATCGATGCCGAAGGTGTGCACACCTGCTGGACGCTGGCCGATGCGCGCGCCATTGCCGCTTTGGCACAACCCGGCGCACGCGTATTGCAACTGGGCGCGGGTTTTATCGGCTGCATCATCATGGAGGCACTCGCTGCGCGCGGTGTGCGCTTAAGCGTGGTCGAAATGGGCGACCGCATGGTGCCGCGCATGATGGGCCCGGTGGCGGGCGGCATGATCCGCGACTGGGTGGAGTCCAAGGGCATTGAGGTGTTTACCAGCACCAAGGTGGAGTCGATCGCGCCGGGCAAACCGCTGCAAGTCACCCTGTCCAACGGCAAAACCATGCCCGCCGACCTGGTGATTAGCGCCGCCGGTGTGCGCCCCGCCATCCGCTTTATGCAGGATTCGGGCGTGTTGTGCCTGCAGGGCGTGCTGACCGACGAGCATCTGCAAACCAATGTACCGGGCATTTTTGCCGCCGGCGACTGTGCCGAAGCGTTTGACAAGGTGTCTGGCACCACCATGGTCAGTGCCATCCAGCCCAACGCGTCGGAGCAGGCGCGCATTGCCGCTGTGAACATGGTGGCGTTTGCCAAGGGTCGCCGCACGGCGTACGCGCACCTCAAAGGGGTGACGCAAATCAATGTGCTCGACACGCTGGGACTGGTTTCAGCCAGCTTTGGTGACTGGAAAGGTGTCAATGGGGGTGAACACGTCGAGCTGACCGACCGAACTGCGGGCAAACACCTGAGCCTGCAATTCAGAGATGACGTGCTGGTGGGCTGCAACTGCGTGGGCTGGACGCAGCATGTGGGGGCGATGCGCGGCCTGGTTGAGGGCCAAATCAAGCTCGGGGCATGGAAAGACATCCTCAAAAACGACCCGACCCGCCTGGCCGACGCCTACCTGGCTTGCGCGCAGGGGCATGCCGAGTGGTCGGGTGCGCACGACGCGCGCCGACGCTAAAGTGCGTGCGCCATGAAGATCACGCTCAAACTGTTTGCCTCGCTCACCGACTATTTGCCGCCCGCGGCCAAATACACCAATATCGTTGAACTCGATATCGCGCCCGAGGTGACGATCAGTCAGTTGGTGGCGCAGCACCGCCTGCCGGAGAAGCAGGTGCACCTGGTGCTGGTCAACGGCACCTACATCGCGCCAGAGCTGCGTGCCAGCCGCACACTACAAGAAGGGGACGTGCTGGCCATCTGGCCGCCCATTGCCGGAGGGTGAGCGCTTTTTTGAATGGCATTGCATGCAAGTTCCGCACCGATGAGCGGACGAGGGCCAGCGGCTGACCCAGACAAAACCGCTCAAGACATCTCAGTGGGATGTCGGAACCCGGTGCTGGCGGCGGTTCAGTGCGTTGAGCAGGGCTTTTTGCAGGATTTCAGTGGCAACGGGTTTGATACAAAAGCCGTCGGCGTGTGCGTCGATCGACTTGAGAAAATCCGCCTGCATTCCAGTACCGGTCACCATCAGAATCGAAGCATTCGGAAGCACCGCCCGCAGTTGACTGAGCATCGTCCAGCCGTCGGCCTCGGGCATATAGATGTCCAGCAACACAAAGTCCGGCTGATGCTGCCGGGCCAAGCTCAATGCCGTATGGCCATTGGTGGCGTAATGGATATCGGAACAGCCCAAGTGCGTCAATACACTTTGCAGAACATCGCACGAAAAATCATCATCATCCACAATGAGATAGCGCTTGTTTGCCAGTGCCGTGTCTTTCATGATATGCCCAAAAAATGACCGTTGATCAGCGTGCCCTGCGAGTGTCAAAAGCATTTTGTTCCTGATGTGTCGACCTGTCCATCCCCCAATTGGGGGATATCCGCCCAAAAGTTGTCGGCAATTGGCGCTGCGGAGTCAGGCTCTGGCGATAAAGAAACTGGCGCTCCATATGCCTGCCAGCGTCATGCCCAGTGAGCCAAAAAGGTGGAGCGCTATGGTCATCAGACCCAGTTGGTAGCGTTGCTGACCCAGCAATCCCACCACTTCGGCAGAAAAACTCGAGAACGTTGTCAATCCACCCAGAAACCCGGTAATGATCGCCAGTCGCCATGCCGGATCCAGGTGAGGCAGGGCCTGAAACACCGCAACAGCAATTCCGATCAGGTAGCCACCGATCAGATTGGCGGCCAGGGTACCCCATGGGACCAATGCCCCCGGGTTTAACCAGAGTCCCAATCCCCAGCGCGCCAGTGCACCCAGGCAGGCGCCGATACAAATGGCCAGTACAGATGTCATGATGGATGCATCATATAGTCAGCAATAGGCGACCCATAAAAAAACCCGCCGAAGCGGGTTTGCGTCATCCGTGCCGAAAGCTTACTTGCTCGCGCCAGCTTTAGGTTTGGAGGCTTTTTCAGCAGCTTTGGCTGCTTTTGCATCGGCCTTTGCCTGTTTTGCAGCGTCTTTGTCAGCGGATGCTGTTGTTGCTTTGGCCTCAGCTTTGGCTGCCTTGGCTGCATCTTTACTTGCCGAAGCGGCAGGTGCCTTGGCGTCAGCCTTGGCAGCCTTTGCATCTGTTTTCGCCGCTTTGGCACTTGGGGCCGGTGCTACGCCTTTGAACGAGTCACCATTCACTGTCAGGCCTTCCGCTGAAAATTTGGCGGCATTGCCTTCGCCGACCCCTTTGACGCGATCAACGAAGTCGGTCCAGTCCTTGAAGTTGCCTTTTTTCCGCTCATCCAGAATCTTGGTCGAAATGCCGGGACCAATGCCTTTGATGCCATCGAGCTCGGCGGCGGTGGCTTTATTGACATCCACCGCTGCAAAGCAGGCGGCTGCGTAAAGCATGGCGACGAGGGCGAGAAGTTTTTTCAACACGGGAATGCTCCTGAAAGTTAAGGGAAATCTGCGACGGCCAAACACTGCGCATGCGAAAAAACGCCGTGGCCCATAAAAAACCTGCTGAGTGTAAGGCCATTCTCATGACTCAAAAGACACTGAAGTTCGCCAGTGTCAACTATTTATGGCAAGCCACTGAACGTATTGGCTGACACCCGTTTGCACATCGGCAAATGTGTGCTCACAGCCACACGCCCGCAGCATCCCGAGGTCAGCCTGGGTGTAACACTGGTATTTGCCGCGCAATGCATCCGGAAATGCAATGTACTCAATCAGCCCTTGCGCGCCAAGCTCATGCGTTGCCAGCGGCGGCAGATTCTCCGCCATTCGAAACGAATTCACCACGGCGGTCGCGACGTCGTTGAAGGGTTGTGCCCGGCCCGTGCCAAGATTGAAGATGCCCGACACCCCCGGATGGTCAAAAAACCAGAGGTTGACCGCCACCACATCGTCGATAAACACAAAATCGCGCATCTGGGATCCAGGCGCATAACCGCCGTAATCGCCAAACAGCTTGACCTTGCCATCGGCCTTGAACTGGTTGAACTGGTGATAGGCGACACTGGCCATGCGGCCTTTGTGTTGCTCACGCGGACCGTACACATTGAAATACCGGAAACCCACCACCTGCATGGTTTTGCCTGCCATGGAGCGACCAAAGTCCAGACCACATTCGCGACGCATCCGCTGATCGAACAGCAGCTTGGAGTAGCCATAGACGTTGAGTGGACGTTCGAATCGCGGCTCCTCACGGAAGGTGTCCGAACCCCCGTAGGTGGCAGCGCTGGAGGCATACAACAGTCTGGCGCCGCGCTTCTGACAAGCGTAAAACAATTGCACCGAAGTGGCAAAGTTGTTTTGCATCATGTACTTGCCGTTGAGCTCCATGGTGTCGCTGCAGGCCCCTTCGTGGAACACCGCTTCAATCTGCCCGTACTTTCCAGCCGCAAAGTCGTCGTAAAAGGTATCGGCATCGATGTAATCGGCAATCTGCAGATCCGCCAGATTGCGAAACTTGTCACCTTGAGTCAGGTCATCTACCGCAATGATGTCGCTCAGGCCACGCGCATTGAGACCCTTGATCAGGTTGGATCCAATAAAACCGGCCGCACCGGTCACCACAATTCGGGTCATGCAAACAACTCCTCGTAAGAAACGGTGGCGGTACCGAACTTGCCAACCACCAGTCCGCCGGCTCGATTGGCCAGCGGCAAGGCGTCCCGCAGACTCAAGCCGGCTGCCACCAAGGCCGCCATGGTGGCGATCACGGTGTCGCCAGCACCGGTCACATCGAACACCTCGCGCGCCTGTGCGCTGACACTGATCTGGCCTTGGTCGTCAAAGAGCGTCATGCCTTCTTCGCTACGTGTCAGCAGCAGGGCTTGCAAGCCAAGCCGGGTGCGCAAAGCCTGCGCTTTGCCGGACAGATCAGATTCATGGCTCCAGCCGCCGACCACCTGCTGCAGTTCAGCCCGATTGGGCGTGATCACGGTGGCTCCAAGGTAGCGCCCATAGTCATGACCTTTGGGATCGACAAAAATAGGCTTGGCGGCAGCTCTGGCGCGTCCAATCATGTCAACCACATGGGCCAAGCCACCCTTGCCGTAGTCGGAAAACAGGACTGCATCATGCTGCGGCAGCAGTTCGATGAAGGAGCTCGTTTGAGATGCCAGCACTTCGCTCTTGGGGGTGTTTTCAAAATCAAGCCGTATCAACTGCTGCTGACGCCCGATCACGCGCAACTTGACGGTCGTGCTGAGCTGTGCATCCCGACCAAAAAAAGGGCGAATGCCGGTTTTTGCCACCAGGGCTTCGAGCTTGTGGCTGGCATCGTCGTCGCCTACCACAGTGAGCAGCGATGACTGGGCACCCAGCGTGACCACGTTGTAAGCCACATTGGCAGCTGCGCCGATGCGTTCTTCCTCCCGCGTGACGCGCACCACGGGTACCGGTGCCTCGGGGCTGATGCGGTCCACCGCACCATACCAATACCGGTCAAGCATCACGTCGCCCACGACCAGGACGCGGGCGCTGGCCAAATTTTCTTTGGAAATAGTCATGGATTTACAGTTCTTCGATGCGTCGTGCCGGGTAGCTGTCCCAGGCCTGGCAGCCCGGGCATTGCCAAAAATGCTGCATTGCCTCAAAGCCGCAGGCGGCACAGCGGTAGCGCAACAAGGGTTTGGTGGCGTGGTCCAGCGCGCGCTGGACTTTGGGATGAAATTGCTCGTGTTCGAGTTTCTCTCCGGCAATCCAGCGCGAGGCCGCCACCAGTGACGGTTCCAGGTCCAGGTGCCGGAGGTAGTAGTCGCGAGCACGGCTGTGCTCCAGCGGATCTGCGTCGCTGAGTGTGACCAAAGCGTCCAGGAGATCCAGCGACGGGTTGTCCTGATAACGGGCCTGCAGGATCTCGCGCGCTGCCAAGGTGTCTCCGCTGATCTGCGCCGCCTGTACCAGCGGTGCTGCGATCAGCGAGGTGGCAGCCGGTGAATATTCAAGTGCCGCCAGCAATGTTTGAAAGGCACCACCGGCTTGACCGGTCTTGATTTGGAGGCGGGCGATCTCAAGCCTGGGGCGGGGTGCATCCGGTGCCATCTGCAAAGCGCTGTCCAACAGTTCAAGTGCCTTGGGGACTTCGCCCTGAGTCACCAGCAGCGCAGCCTGTTCGCACCGGTAATGCGCCAGTCGATGGCCAAGGCTGCCACGGGTGGCGCAATCCAGCTTCTCCGCGATCAGGGTCGCCTGTGCCCAGTCCCGGCTACGCTCAAAGTTGGCCAGCAAGGCCAAGTGTGCCTCAGTCTCGAAACGTGTGCCATCGAGCTTTTGCAAGGCGTCTTCGGCACGGTCCAGCAAGCCGGCTTTGAGAAAGTCCAGCGCCAGCGCGTGTTGGGCGCGGTGCCGGTCGTCCTGGCTCAGATCGGCACGTGACAACAGATGCTCGTGTACCCGTACAGCGCGTTCATATTCACCGCGGCGCCGAAACAGGTTGCCCAATGCAAAGTGCAACTCCGAGGTGTCGGGGTCTTTCTGGACCGCTTCGATGAAGGCATCAATGGCCTGATCCTGCTGTTCGTTGAGCAGAAAATTCAGCCCCTTGAAATAGGCCTTGGGGGCTTGCCGGTTTTCCAGGCGTATTTGGCGCAGATCGACACGCGATGCCAGCCAACCCATGACAAAAGCCATCGGCAATCCCAGCAGCACCCAACTCAGATCAAATTCCATCTGCGTAGGCAGGTGCTGTGGTCGGGGGCATTGCCTCCGGGGTGGCCGCTGTTTCAGCGCGCACGGGCTGGGTCCGTGACTCACTGCGACGGACTCGGCGTCGTTGTTGCCACCAGCGGGGAACCATCCCCATCACGCCAACCATCACCCCGGCTGAAAATGCGGTCAGCACCACCAGCACCTGGGGTGCCTGCCACTGGTTACCAAAGAAAAAGTGCACTGTGGTGTCCTGCTGGTTGTTCAAGGCGAACGCGAACAGGGTAAAAAAAATGGCCGCTTTGAGCACCCACTTGAGCAGCCAAAGGATGTGTTTCATCGGTGAATCCCCAAAGAAGCACAAATTCTAGCGATCACGCGCCGGATTTGACTGTTTGCGACAGTTCGACGGTGCGTTGGTCGACCGCCTCACGCAAGGCTTTGCCTGGCTTGAAATGGGGGACACGCTTCTCGGGGATGGCCACACTGGCACCACTTCGAGGGTTGCGACCCATGCGTGGCGGCCGGTAATTGACAGAGAAACTGCCAAACCCGCGGATTTCGATGCGGTGGCCGCGTACCAACGCGTCGTTCATGGCGTCAAGAATAGCCCTGACTGCAAATTCTGCGTCGCGCTGGGTCAACTGGCTAAAACGGGCAGCCAGTTCTTCGACAAGATCGGAGCGGGTCATGGTGGTGAAACAGGTACAAAGAAAAAACGACCGGCGCACCAGGCGGCCGGTCGTTTGCTCAGCTAGGCGATAAGCGCTTAGTTGTTGTTGTCGAGCTTGGCGCGCAGCAATGCGCCCAGGCTGGTGGTACCCGCGTTTTCACGAGCCGACTGCTGGCTCAATGTGGCCATGGCTTCGCTCTGGTCAGCGGCATCCTTGGCTTTGATCGACAACTGGATGTTGCGGGTCTTGCGATCCACATTGACCACCACGGCGGTGACTTCGTCGCCTTCCTTGAGCACGTTACGGGCGTCTTCAACGCGATCACGGCTGATCTCTGACGCACGCAGGTAACCCAGCACGTCGTCACCCAGGTCAATCTCGGCACCTTTGGCATCCACGGCCCGGACCTTGCCAGTCACCACGGAACCCTTGTCGTTGATCGACGAGAAGGTGGTGAACGGATCGGAGTCAAGTTGCTTGATGCCCAGGGAGATGCGCTCGCGATCCACATCGACCGCCAGCACAATCGCTTCAACTTCCTGGCCCTTCTTGTATTCACGCACGGCAACTTCGCCGGCTTCGTTCCACGACAGGTCAGACAGGTGGACCAAACCATCGATCCCGGCGGCCAGACCCACAAACACACCAAAGTCGGTAATGGATTTGATCGGCCCCTTGACGCGGTCACCACGCTTGGTGTTTTGCGCAAACTCCTGCCAGGGGTTGGCCTTGCACTGCTTCATGCCCAGACTGATGCGACGCTTGTCTTCGTCGATTTCCAGGACCATGACTTCGACCTCGTCACCCAAGGCAACAATCTTGGCCGGGGCCACATTCTTGTTGGTCCAGTCCATCTCGGACACGTGCACCAGGCCTTCGATACCGGGTTCGAGTTCAACAAATGCGCCGTAGTCGGCAATGTTGGTGATCTTGCCAAACATACGTGTGCCGGTGGGGTAACGGCGGTTCACGCCCATCCACGGGTCATCACCCATTTGTTTCAGACCCAGAGAGACGCGGTTTTTCTCGGTGTCAAATTTCAGGATCTTGGCAGTGATTTCCTGGCCAGCGGTCACCACTTCGGAGGGGTGACGCACACGGCGCCAGGCCATGTCGGTGATGTGTAACAGACCGTCGATGCCGCCCAGGTCCACAAAAGCACCGTATTCGGTGATGTTCTTGACCACGCCTTGAACAATCGCGCCTTCTTTGAGCGTGTTCATCAGCTTGCTGCGCTCTTCGCCCATGCTGGCTTCAACCACCGCGCGGCGGCTCAGCACCACGTTGTTGCGCTTGCGGTCAAGCTTGATGACCTTGAACTCCATGGTCTTGTTCTCATACGGAGACAAGTCTTTGGTCGGACGGGTGTCAACCAGTGAACCAGGCAGGAAGGCGCGGATGCCGTTGACCAGCACCGTCAGGCCACCCTTGACTTTGCCGCTGGTGGTGCCGGTGACGAAGTCGCCGGACTCAAGCGCACGCTCCAGGCTCATCCAGGAAGCCAGGCGTTTGGCGGTGTCGCGGCTCAGGATGGTGTCGCCGTAGCCGTTCTCGATCGAACCAATGGCCACTGATACAAAATCACCCACTTGCACTTCGGTTTCGCCCTGATCGTTTTTGAATTCTTCCAGCGGCACATAGGCTTCGGACTTCAGACCAGCGTTGACAACCACAAAGCTGTGCTCAATACGCACCACTTCAGCGGTGATCACTTCGCCTGGGCGCATTTCTGTGCGTTGCAGGGACTCTTCAAACAGGGCGGCAAAAGATTCAGACATTTTTGATGTGGCAAACACCACGGGGGTTAAGTTTTTTGAACCTCAACTGCAATGCGCCAATGCGGCGCGAAAGGGCAGGTGAGGGCCGGTTTCAGCTCTAGAGAAACTTCAGAAGGGCTGAATGCCCTGCCACCAGTCCAACACCTGATGCACCGATTCGTCGACCGATAAATCCGAGTTGTCCAGCAGCCTGGCATCCTGCGCTGGCATTAAAGGCGCGCTGCTACGGGACATATCCCGCGCATCACGCGCTTGCAAGTCTGC
>NZ_JAGPBB010000040.1 GCF_018063565.1 Rhodoferax sp. | reverse complement strand
AAAACAGCCGTACTCAGGGATCCGGGAAGTAAGCCCTTAAACTCCCCTTTTTAACCCGGTCAGCCCGCACCCCGAAGTCAACCAAATTGCGCACCCTTCAGGCTCATACCTGAATTGGAAAATACTGAGACGAATCGCGTAGACCGGAAGGCTGTTTTGCTCAAATTCAAAAGTCGGAGTCGATGAGGTTTCCAAACATTTCCCCAAGAGTGATCTTTTCCCCATTGCCACAACATAGCCGAGCGTCGAGGGCCATCACTTGTAGTGATAGAAGTTTAGCCAATCGGTGGCCTCGTTCATGATCGCGTGCCGCAACAAGCATGCAACAAAGACCTGAACCTCCATAGTTCACTATCATGTCAGGTTACTCTTTTGGCGAGCACACCCTTGAACTCCACTCCTGACGACGGCAAGTACCTTGCTGTAGCCCTGCAGCACCGGACCATCAGCGTCCGGGGCGCGCGCACGCACAACCTGAAAAACATCGACCTCGACATCCCGCGCAACCAGTTGGTGGTGATTACGGGTTTGAGCGGCTCGGGCAAGTCCAGCCTAGCGTTTGACACGCTGTACGCCGAAGGCCAGCGCCGCTATGTGGAAAGCCTGTCCACCTACGCGCGCCAATTCCTGCAACTGATGGACAAGCCCGATGTCGATGTGATCGAGGGCCTGAGCCCCGCCATTTCGATCGAGCAAAAAGCCACCAGTCACAACCCGCGCTCGACCGTGGGCACGGTGACCGAAATCCACGACTACTTGCGACTGCTGTTTGCCCGCGCCGGCACGCCCTATTGTCCGGAGCATCAGGTGCCGCTGCAGTCCCAAACCGTGAGTCAGATGGTGGATACGGTGCTGGCATTGCCGCCAGACACCCGGCTGATGATCGTCGCTCCCCTGGCAAGGGAGAAAAAAGGCGAGTTTCTGGAGGTGTTTGCCGACATGCAGGCCCAGGGCTATGTGCGTTTTCGCGTCAATGGAGAAGCGTTCGAGTTTGACCAGCTCCCGACACTCAAGAAAACCGAAAAGCACGACATCGATGTCGTCATTGACCGTATCAAGGTGCGCCATGCACCTGCCATCGACGCCGCTGAATCCGATGGGCTGTCGGCGGCAGGGCTGGCCGCACAGACCGACTTTGCTGCCCTCAAACAACGCCTGGCGGAGAGCTTTGAGGCCGCTCTGAGGCTCGCCGGCGGGCGTGCCGTTGTCATCGAAATCAATAGCGAGCAACCGTTGTCAGATTTGCGCTACAGGCCAAAGGAGTACTGGTTCAACGCCAAGTTTGCCTGCCCGGTGTGCAACTATTCGATTGCCGAGCTGGAGCCGCGCCTGTTTTCGTTCAATTCGCCGACCGGGGCCTGCCCAAGTTGCGACGGTCTGGGCCAGCAGGACTTTTTTGATCCGACCCGGGTGGTTGCCTTTCCCGGTTTGAGTCTGGCCAGCGGTGCCATCAAGGGCTGGGACCGTCGCAATGCGTATTACTTTGCCATGCTCGAAAGCCTGGCGTCACATTACAAATTTGACATCGAACAGGCGTTTGAAAGTTTGCCGGACCCGGTCCAGCACGCGGTGCTGCATGGTTCCGGCGAGCAGGAGATCAAGTTCAGCTACACGCTGGATTCAGGCAGCAGCGCTGGCAAACGCTTGAGCAAAAGGCATCCGTTTGAGGGCATCATTCCGAACATGCAGCGGCGCTACCGCGAGACCGACTCTTCCGTGGTGCGTGAAGATCTGGCCCGCTACCGCAGCACCCAGGCCTGCCCGGACTGTGGTGGCAGCCGCTTGCGGCGTGAGGCGCGTCACGTCAAAGTGGGTGAGGGTGCCCAGGCGCGGGCGATTTTTGAGCTCAGCCATCTGACCCTGGCAGAGTGTTTTGACTACTTTTCCGCTCTGCACATGGCAGGAGCCAAAGGCGACATTGCGGCCAAGGTGGTGCGAGAGATCAGTCTGAGGCTGAAATTCCTCAACGATGTGGGGCTGACCTACCTCAGCCTGGACCGCAGCGCCGAGACCCTCAGTGGCGGCGAGTCGCAGCGCATCCGCCTGGCCAGCCAGATTGGCTCGGGCCTTACCGGCGTGATGTATGTGCTCGATGAACCCAGCATTGGTCTGCACCAGCGCGACAACGACCGCCTGATCAGCACCTTGCAACATCTGCGTGACATTGGCAACAGCGTGCTGGTGGTTGAACACGACGAGGACATGATGCGTGCGGCCGACCATATCATCGACCTCGGGCCGGGGGCAGGCGTCCACGGCGGGCGCGTCATGGCACAAGGCACGTTCGAACAGGTCAAGGCCAACGCGGCATCCCTGACCGGACAATATCTGGCGCAGACCCTGAGCATCGGAGTGCCCGCAACCCGCACCGCATGGTTGCGCAGCGAAGTGGCGAAAACCGTCGAGAAACCCAAAACAGGCCGCCTTGCACCCAGCCCGGCTGCCGTCAGGCGTGCCGCACGCGAAGCCCTGCACCAAGCGACACAGGGCGAAGTACAAGCACTCAGGGTCATCGGTGCCAGCGGCAACAATCTGAAAAATGTTGATGTCGCTTTTCCGGTGGGCCTGTTCACCTGTGTCACTGGCGTGTCCGGCTCGGGCAAGTCGACGCTGGTCAATGACACCTTGTACAAAGCGGTGGCGCGCACCCTCTACCGCGCACATGACGAGCCAGCACAGCACCAGGGCATTGAAGGCATTGAGTATTTTGACAAGGTCATCAATGTAGACCAGTCCCCCATCGGTCGCACGCCGCGTTCCAATCCGGCAACCTACACCGGTCTGTTCACCCCGATTCGCGAGTTGATGGCGGAGGTGCCGACGGCACGGGAACGCGGTTATGGCCCGGGCCGCTTCTCGTTCAACGTCAGCCAGAGCAGCGGCGGCGGGCGCTGCGAAGCCTGCGAAGGCGATGGCGTGGTCAAGGTGGAGATGCATTTCTTGCCTGACGTCTATGTGCCTTGCGATGTGTGCGCCGGCAAACGTTACAACCGCGAGACCCTCGAGGTGCTGTACAAAGGCAAGAACATTGCGCAAATTCTGGATTTGACGGTGGAGTCGGCACACGAGTTTTTCAAGGCAGTGCCAGCCATCGAGCGCAAGTTGCACACCCTGTTGGATGTGGGGCTCTCCTACATCCGCCTCGGCCAGGCAGCCACCACCCTTTCTGGGGGCGAGGCACAGCGCGTCAAACTGGCGCTTGAGCTGTCCAAACGTGACACCGGACGCACGCTCTACATACTGGACGAACCCACCACCGGTCTGCATTTTGCCGACATCAAGCTGCTGCTGCAGGTGCTCCATCAGTTGCGTGATGCCGGCAACTCCATCGTCGTGATCGAGCACAACCTGGATGTGATCAAAACGGCAGACTGGCTGATTGACATGGGGCCAGAAGGCGGCAGTGGTGGGGGCAGGGTGGTGGGCGTCGGTACCCCTGAGGACCTGGCAGCCAATCCTGCCAGCCATACCGGGCGTTACCTGGCGCGATTGCTGCAAGCCAGCTGAAATCGACATCGAACCGGCCTTAGACTTGCGTCATGAAGAAGTTGCTGCGCGATTTGTCTTACCTGAGCGGTTTGCGAGACCGCCAGGCGATTGACTTGATGCTGGTCAAACTGGTGGCCCACAGCGCCTTGTGGCATTTCAGCTCGGTTCGGCTGTTGCGCGCTGTCGGCCCGCTGGACGACCAGCACTGGCTGACCCTGGGGCGGCTTGAGCCGCAGGGCCATGAGCCGGAGCGGGATCAATTCTGGTTTGATGTCAGTGCCCTGCCCAGGCTGGCAGATTTTGTGAGCCGTGAGGCCGCCATCGTGACCGAATCGGTGGTGCGAACGGGTGATGGCCCTTACACCACCATTTTTCCTATCGACACCCAGGTGACGGTGTGCAGTTTGCTCGAAGTCGAGTCTGAGCAGCCGGTTTCTCCCGACACCGAGGCGCTGATTGACAGTGTGCTCCATCTCTACGAAAACCTGCAGAGCCTGCTCGACTATGGCGAGCGCGACACCTTGACCGAGTTGCTCAATCGCAAAACCTTTGATGGTGCTTTCTTGCGTGCGGCCCAGGCACAGGAGCACGAGCCTGCGCTGACGCAGCCCGAGCGTCGTCTGCCGCAGACGCAGTCCGGCTACTGGCTGGCTGTGCTGGATATCGACCACTTCAAGCGGGTCAACGACAACTTCGGTCATTTGATTGGTGACGAGGTCTTGTTGCTGCTGGCGCGGCAAATGCAATCCAGCTTCCGCTACCACGATCAGTTGTACCGTTTTGGCGGAGAAGAGTTTGTGGTGCTGATGCGGTGCGCAAACTCAGGCGACGCTGCCGCGGCACTGGAGCGTTTTCGCCGTCAGATCGAATGCCATCCATTTCCGCAAGTGGGCAGCATCACCGTCAGCATCGGTTATGCGCCGCTGCGCGACAACGACACGCCCAGCGGGGCGTTTGACCGGGCCGACAAGGCTGTGTATTACGCCAAAAGCCACGGGCGCAACCAGCTATGCAGCTTCACGGCACTGGTGGAATCCGGTGAACTGCCAGAGTCGTCGGATGGGGCCGAAGAAGTTGACTTTTTCTAGGGACCTGGAGCCATGCATACACCGATCAATGAGCATCAATCAAGCAATGCCCGACGCAACAAGGTGGTCAGTGCCGAAGAGGCGGTGCGTCTGATCCACGATGGCGACACCGTTGCGACCGGCGGCTTTGTCGGCATCGGCTTTGCCGAAGCGATTGCGGTGGCACTTGAACAACGTTTTTTGCAGGCCCAAAACGAAACGGGTCAGGGCATGCCGCGCAACCTGACCCTGATTTACGCGGCAGGTCAAGGGGACGGCAAAACGCGTGGCCTCAACCACCTCGGTCATCCGGGTCTGGTCAAACGGGTGATCGGCGGACATTGGGGACTGGTTCCGGCGCTGCAGCAACTGGCCATCCAGAACCAGATTGAAGCCTACAACCTGCCGCAAGGGGTGATCACCCACCTGTTTCGTGATATCGCCGCTGGCAAGCCTGGCACCCTGACCCATGTTGGGCTCGACACCTTTGTCGACCCGTTGCATGGTGGCGGCAAGATCAACGCTTGCACCACCGCAGATCTGGTGCGACGCCTGCAGATTGACGGCAAGGACTACCTGTTCTATCAGGCAATGCCCATTCATGTCGGGATCATCCGAGCCACGACGGCGGACCCGGACGGCAACCTGAGCATGGAGCGCGAGGCACTCACGCTGGAGGCGCTGGCCATTGCCATGGCCGCCCGGAACAGCGGCGGCATTGTGATCGCCCAGGTGGAGCGCCTGGCCGAGCGCAACACGCTGAATCCGCGCCATGTCAAGGTGCCCGGCGTGCTGGTCGACGCGGTGGTGATTGCCACCGACCCCGCCCATCACATGCAGACCTTCAGTGAAGCCTATAACCCGGCCTATTCGGGTGAGATTCGCGTGCCGATGAGCCTGGTGGCACCGATGCCGCTGGGTGATCGCAAGGTGATCGCGCGGCGTGCCACACTGGAGCTCAAGCCCAACCATGTGGTCAATCTGGGCATCGGCATGCCCGAAGGTGTGGCTGCCGTGGCAGCAGAAGAAAACCTGTTTGAATTGGTCACACTCACAGCCGAGCCGGGCGTGATTGGTGGTGTGCCGGCGGGTGGCATGAGTTTTGGTGCCGCCATCAACGCCCAGGCCATCATTGATCAGCCCAACCAGTTTGATTTTTATGATGGGGGCGGACTGGATGTCGCCGTGCTGGGGCTGGCGCAGGCCGATGCCCAGGGCAACCTCAATGTCAGCAAGTTCGGTGGCCGCCTGTCGGGGGCTGGCGGGTTTATCAACATCAGCCAGAACGCCAAAAAGGTGGTGTTTGTGGGTACTTTTACCGCCGGTGACTTGCAGCTTGTGGTGGGACAGGGGTGCCTTGAAATTCTCCGCGAAGGCACGCAACGCAAGTTCGTGGCCGAAGTGGAGCACCGAACCTTCAGTGCGCGCGAGGCGATCAGGCGCGGGCAGGAGGTGCTCTACGTGACCGAGCGCTGCGTGTTCCGGCTGGTTGAGGTGCAGGGAACGCCGGCACTGGAGCTGATCGAGCTGGCGCCCGGCATCGACCTGCAACGCGACATTCTGGCTCAGATGGATTTCCTGCCCCAGGTCAGTCCGGTGCTCAAGGCCATGGAGTCAGCCCTGTTCGATGAGCGCCCCATGGGTCTGCGTGAACGCCTGCTGCAAACACCACTGTCGCAGCGGCTGGACCTGGACGTCGATCACCATGTGCTGTTCATCAACTTTGAAGGTCTGTCCATCCGGAACGAAGAAGACATCAACGCCATCGAGACCGAAGTGGGCAAACTTTTGCAGCCGCTGGCGCAACGGGTGTCGGTGGTGGTCAATTACGACAGCTTCACCATCCAGCCCCACTTGCTCGACTCCTACGCTGCGATGGTCGGGCGGCTCAAACAGCGCTACTACAGCCGGGTCACGCGCTACGGAACGGGTGGTTTTCTCAAGGCCCGGCTGGAGTCTTCGGGCAAATCGGCGGGCTGAACTTCGGGTCTTGAAATCAAAACGGTCTGCCCCTATGTCATTGGGGAAGTTGCCGGATGGGCCGGCGGCATTGAAGGAGACTCGTGATGTACAGAACTTACACCTCTGGCGACCTGTTGTCTGAACTCGGTCGCTTGCAACGTCAATTCCAGCGCTATTCCAATGCGGGCTCGAACATTCGGGGCTTTGGGCGTTCGGAGTTCCCGGCGATCAACATCGGTGGCACACCGGAATCGGTCGAGATTTATGCCTTTGCGCCTGGACTTGACCCGACCTCCATTGACGTGACGGTCGAGCGCGGCGTGCTGACGCTGTCGGGTGAGCGCAAGTCCGACATCAAACCGGACAGCAAGACCGAAGCCATTCACATCAATGAGCGCTTTATTGGCAAATTTCGCCGCGCCATCAGTCTGTCTGACGACGTCGATCCGGCTCAGGTCAGCGCCCGTTACAGCGACGGTATTCTGAGCATCAGCGTCAAACGGCGCGAATCCGCCCAGCGCCGCCAGATCGACATTCATTGAATCAAGGAGCCCATCATGTTTGAAAAAGAAACTTCCAACGGCCCGCAAACCGAAGCCGCGGAACAAACGCCGATGCTGCCCATGGTGGATGTGACTGAAGACGCCAGTGGCATCACACTCTACGCTGATCTGCCGGGGGTACAAAAAGACAAGCTCAGTGTCCGTGTGGAAGCTGACAGTCTGTCAATTGAAGGTGAAATCAGCCTGCCCTGGGTCAAGGACCTGCAGGTCAATCACATCGAGGTCCCGGTGCCGCGCTACGCACGCAGCTTCACGCTGGGCAAGGAACTGGACCGCGACAAAGTGTCAGCCGAGTTCAAGCAGGGTGTGCTCAGGTTGCACATTCCCAAGGTTGAACACGTCAAACCGCGCAAGATCGAAGTCGTGGTCGCCTGAGGCAACCCCGCCGCAGCAACGTCAGGCGCCGGTGCGCATGGTGAAGCTGCGGCTGAATACCCGACCGTCGATACTGCCACTCAGATTCACCTGATAGGTGGTATCGGGGGCCAGTACCCTGGTCGGAACCACAAAGGCCTCGTTCGCTTCGATCACCTGGTGCGGGTCATTGGCCTGGGTCAGCAGAGTGGCCGCCACCTCGGACCCGGCACCGTTCAGGTTCGCGCCATCCAGCTTGAGCACTTGCCCGGCATCCACTTTGAGGTAGATCGGCGGCCCCACCTGCTGGTTGCTGCCAGTCATGGCCGGAAACGGATTGGGTGTCTCGTTGGCCGGCACGAAACTCACCGGGATATTGCGGCTGCCTTCACAGGGGTAAGTGACCAGTTTGCCGTTGCCCAGATTCACGCGCGTGGTTTGGTAGCCGTTAAGAGAGCCAAACCGGTATTCCTCACGTCGGCTGTTGCCATCGACTGCGGTTCGGATATCGGTGCCAAACCCCACATCGGTGCCCTCGTACATGGCACCAATCAGGTGGTACACGGTGGTCATCAGACTCAGCATTGAGGCTTCACCCCGTTGTTGCAGCGTCGGAAAGGTCGGCGGGTTACGCACGTCATAACGCCAGACCGTGGCTTCCAGGATTTCCGCCACCTGTGATCCGTAACCCTGATACCTGGCCCGATCCCAAGGGTAATAACCGGTGTAGTAACTGTTGTTTCGATCGGTCTCGTAGTGGCTCAGCAAAGACTCACCGGTGCTCACGGCGGCGCTGGTGAGGTACTGGGCGTGCGCTTTCTCGGCCGCGTCAAGCTGGGTGCTTTGTTGCAGCGCACCAAAGCCACACAACACCCTGGCCTGTTGCAGCACATTCCAGGCACCCAACTCGGCGCTACCCGCGGCATAGCTGGCGCTGGGAATGCTGACCGCCGGGGCCGGCGTGGTGACAGCCGAAGACACGGGTGCAGGCGTGGATGACACCGGCGTCGGTGATTCTGACGAGCCGCCGCCACAAGCGCCGAGCAAAACGAGTAATCCAAGTGCTAAGAAACGGGTCTGCATAGGCCGGAGGGAGGTCTGAAAGTTGATGCCGGGCAGAGGATAGCTGTTTTCGCGATGGACAATCGGCGTGTCACACTTATTTACCTTTTTGGCATGACCTCCATCACATCCAGCACCCCTGTGTCGGCAGCGTTGAGCGCTGACGACTTTGATGAACTCGACCAGATTCTGGACGATCTGCGAAGTCGCGATGAAGAAACTCCGCAATGGGAATTTTGTGAAGGATTCTTGGCCGCTCTGGTGTGTTGTCGCCGCCTGATACTGCCGTCGGAGTATTTTCCGGCGCTTTTGAATCTGCAGCCGGACGATGCTCAGCCCTGGTCGCCTTTTGCGGATGAAGCACAGTACGAGCGGTTTTCTGCGTTATGGCTGCAGCGCTACGAAGAAGTCAAAGCGGCACTGTCGGCTGAAGTGGATCAGCTCGACGACGAAGCCGCTTATGCACCCGAAATCATGGACCTGGCCGGGGCCGTCGCCACTTTGACCCCCGAGCAACGTGCCGAACTCGGAGACGCGCCGATTCCGTCTTTTGCACAGATCTGGGCCATTGGGTTCATGTTTGTGGTGGAAACCTGGCCCGAGGAATGGCAGGCGCCGCGTGACCGCGAAGCCGCCAAGCTGCTCGATGCTGCGTTGCAATGCATCGTCGCCCTGACTGAAGACGACACCGCGACCCCCAGTACCTTGGGTGCCGACCCAGACGCGATGCCCTCCCTGAGTGAGCAGCGGCTCGACGATTACGCTGACGCCATGTGGGCGGTGTACGACCTGTATGACCTCTGGCGCCAGTTTGGCCCGCGGGTCGAGACCGTTTACGCCGACGCCAAGCCCGGGCGCAACGACCCCTGCTTTTGCGGCAGCGGCAAGAAA
Organism: Rhodoferax sp.; assembly: GCF_018063565.1. GTDB lineage: Bacteria > Pseudomonadota > Gammaproteobacteria > Burkholderiales > Burkholderiaceae_C > Rhodoferax. Next base: position 27,077 of record NZ_JAGPBB010000040.1, on the reverse strand, counting down.
TACAAGAAGTGCTGTGGTGCTGGCTAGACTGCTTTTATTTCCATAGCTGTCACTCTAGCTGGTTTATGCGCTGGATGACAAAATGGCTGGAAATTCAGGCGACAGACATGGTCACCACGGCAACACATCACCATCGAAGCTGAAGAACTGGCCGGTGTCGGCCAGGCGCAGACCGACGATCACCGCCAGCAGGTTTTGCGCTGCCTCTTGTGGGCTGCGCACCTGCAAGCCGGTTTTGGCGAACGGGCGCGACAGCGGGCTGTCGACCGTACCCGGGTGCAAACTCACGCAAATGGCACCCGGCGAGCGGCGCTGCAGTTCAATGGCTGCGGTACGCACCAGCTGATTCAGCGCGGCTTTGCTGGCGCGGTAGCTGTACCAGCCGCCCAGCCGGTTGTCACCAATGCTGCCAACTCTGGCTGAAAGCGTGGCAAATACCGATCGACCCTGGCGTGGCAGCAGCGGCAAGAGGTGCTTCATGAGCAGCGCGGGGCCAATCGCATTGACGGCAAAAGCCTCAGCCATCTGGGATGGGTCGATCTGTGACCAACTTTTTTCCGGTTGATGGGTCGGGCTGTGCAACATGCCGGTGGCGTCGATCACCAGTTTGAGTTCAAGCCGATCCTGAGCCAAGCGCTGTGCCACCCATAACGCCGCAGCAGAGACCGAACTTTCGTCGGCAAGCTGTAGAGCGGGTTGCGTTTGGCGCGACAAGGCCAAAACGTCGGCAAACCCGCCCGACTGGCGCAGTTCGGCGAGCAGGGCTGCGCCGATCGCTCCGTTGGCACCGATCACCAGCGCCAGCTTGCCCGGAGAGGGTCCGGCCTCGCTCATTTCGAGGCAGCTTCGCTCTTGGCCAGATACCGGGCCAGTGCCGTGTGGGTTTGCTGACGAACCTGGCGGTTGAAGAACGGGGTCCACCCCAGCACCCAACCACCCATCCCCAGCGCCTGGCGCGACCAGCGCCAAAAGTCAAACCGGTCGTGGTGGGTCGCAATCAGGCCTTGCGGTGTAAACGTGAAATCGGCCTCAATGATGTTGTGCACCTGACGGCGCGTCACGCTGAAACGGTAGTGCGCCTCCCAATGCACATGACCGCTGTCGGCGTCAGCGCGCACATCGCGAAAGTCAAGCCGCCAGTCTTCGCGGCCCTTGTCAAGTACGGCATCGCACAGCATGTGCCACATGCCGCTGACTTCACGGCGGGTGTCCAGCGAAAACGCCGGGTCGCGAAACTGCGCATCGGGTGCATAACACGCGGCCATGGTGTCGGCATCCAGCGCGGCAAAGGCGCTGTAAAACCGGTTCAGAGTGTGTTCGTTGGAGTGCATGGCGGGATCATAAACGTCTGCGTCTGCTTGCTCTGCAGCAACGGTATCCGGACCTGTTTAGCGCTGACAAAGTGTCGAGCCACCACCGTTGCGCGGCAAATACCGATTTGGCATACTGACTGCTGCAGCCTGTTCTACATGCCTGGAGGAAATCAATCAATGCGCTGTTTCACCTTACTGTCGATCCTGTTTTCCACCGCGACCACGCCAGCCTGGGGTGCCGCTGCTGCAGATTGTCCGTATGACGCTGACTATTTGTCACAGCAGATCGGCAAGAAGATGCAGGTGGTCACACAGATGAAGGGCTTGCTGGGTCCCGCCTGCGAGTATGCCGACGACAAGCGCGAGATCAAGATTTCGGTGGATGCCGGACCCAACCCTGCCCCATCGGCTGACATGTGGCGCAAGATGGCCAATCCACCGGGCACCCAATGGACCCGAGTCGCCCAAGACCCCGACATGGCTGTTTTGTTGGCGTCCTACCCGAATGGCGAGCCCTACCCCGCCTTGAGCTACGAACGCAAGGGCTGGTTGGTGCAAATCAACGTCATGGGTGTCAAAGGTGGTGTCGCCGTTGGCCAGTGGAACAACCGACTGTTGGGTCTCAAGCGCCTGCCACCCTGAGCCAACCCCTTGCCCAGGCTTGCCCGCAGGCAGCGAAACGCGGCCTCGTGGACAATCTTGCGCAAAAGGAGTGCCTGTCCAATGAATCGAATGACCGCAACGCCCGGCTTGCTGCTGGCTGCCCTGCTGTCGGCCTGTGCCCATATCATGCCACCCACCCAGGTGCCAAGCCAGGTCGCCCCCGCCTGGCAGGCGCCGCTGCCACACCAGGGCTCGGTGGCATCTCTGGCCGAATGGTGGCAGCGCCAGGGCGACCCGTTGCTGGCCGAGCTGATCTCGGCGGCGCAAGGTGTCAGCCCTTCGGTGGCGCAGGCGCAGGCGCGCATCGCATCGGCACGCGCCAACCAGGCCGCTGCCAACGCAGCGCTGCTGCCCAACCTCAGTGCCCAGGCCAGCGCCAGCCGGGGTGTCAGCCAGTCCGGTGTGCCTCTGGCCAGTACCGTGCAGGGCGGGCTGCAAGCCTCGTGGGAACTTGACCTGGTGGGTGCCAACCGGGCCGTCAGCCAGGCGGCGCAGTCGCAGGTCGAGGGCGCGCAGGCGCAGTGGCACGACGCGCGCGTGTCGGTGGCAGCTGAGGTCGCCAACCTGCTGTATAGCCAACGCCACTGCCAGCAGCAGTTGGCGGTGCTGGCGCGTGACGCCGGGTCGCGCCAGGAGACGGCACGTCTGAGTGCCATCAGCGCGCAGGCCGGTTTTGTGGCACCGTCGGTGGCGGCCATGGCACGTGCCAGCGCGTCAGAGGCCGCCAGCCGGGTCACGCAACAATCCAGCGCGTGCGCGCTCGATGTCAAAGGCTTGGTGGCCCTGACCGGTGTCCCTGAGCCTGATTTGATGAAAAAACTGGCTCTAGCGCATATCCCATATTCTCAGGCAGCACCGTTTTCAATAGCATCTTTGCCGGTTGATGTGATCTCGCAACGGCCCGATGTGTTTGCCGCCGAGCGCGACGTGGTTTTGGCCAGCGCGCAGGTGGGCAGCGCGAAAGCCCAGCAGTGGCCGCGTCTGAGCCTGAATGGCTCGATTGGCCGCTTGCGCGTCAGCACGGGGGGTGAAACCACCAGCCTGAGTACCTGGTCGTTTGGTCCGTTGGCATTGAGTCTGCCGCTGTTTGACGCCGGCCAGCGCGCCGCGCAGGTCACTGCGGCGCAGGCCAACTATCAGGCCACGGTGGTGGTGTATCAGGCGCGGGTGCGCCAGGCGGTGCGCGAGGTCGAAGAAGCGCTGATCACCCTGGCCGGCACGCAGGCCCGCGCCAGCGATGCCCAGGTCGCGACCCAGGGTTATGCGCAGGCGCTGGCAGCCACGCAAAACCGCTTTGACCAGGGCCTGGCCAGCCTGTTCGAGCTCGAAGACGCCCGGCGCAACGCGCTGGCGTCCGAGTCGTCGGTGCTGGCTTTGGCGTTGGAGCGCCAGCGCGCCTGGGTGGCCTTGTACCGAGCAGTGGGTGGCGGTTTTGCGCCTGACCTGGCTCGCAGTTGACTTCAAATTAACAGCAAGAGAGTTTTTCATGCGATCCATTCGACTTCAATCGGTGTCTCTGGCGGTGCTGGCAGCGTTGGCCCTGGGCGGCCTGGGCTTGTGGGGTCAACAGTCGGCGGCAGCCGATGCCAGCCCACCGGCAGCCGCTGGCAAACCCGCCCTGACCGTCACGCTGACCCAGGCACGTGTTGGCAGCCTGCCGATCAAGCTGGCTGCCAACGGCAGCATGGCCGCCTGGCAAGAGGCCATCGTCGGGGCAGAAGCCAACGGCCTGCGGGTGCAGGAATTGATGGCGGGCGTGGGCGATGCGGTGCAACGCGGCCAGGTGCTGGCCACTTTTGCGCCTGAGAGCGTGCAAGCCGATGTGGCGCTGGCGCGCGCCAGTTTGGCTGAGGCGCAGGCCAATGCACTGGATGCCAGTGCCAATGCCGAGCGCGCCCGCGCGGTGCAGGGCAGCGGCGCCTTGAGCGCGCAACAGGTCAACCAGTACCTGACGCAGGAGCTGACGGCACGCGCCCGCGTCGAGTCGGCCAAGGCGCAGCTCGATACCCAGTTGCTGCGGCTGAAGCACACCCAGGTGCTGGCGCCCGATGCTGGCATCGTCTCGGCGCGAAGCGCCACCGTGGGCGCGGTGCTGGGCGCGGGCGTGGAAATGTTTCGCCTGATTCGCCAGGGCCGGCTGGAGTGGCGTGCCGAACTCACCTCGGCCGAGCTGGGCCGCGTCAGCGTCGGCACCGGCGTGCTGGTGACTGCGCCGGGTGGCGCGCAACTCAAAGGCCGGGTGCGCATGGTGGCCCCCACCGTTGATGCGCAGAGCCGCAACGGGCTGGTGTATGTCGATTTGCCCCCCATGCCAGCCGGTGCCAAGGCCGGGGCTTTCAAGCCGGGCATGTTTGCGCGCGGCGAGTTTGAGCTGGGCCAGTCGAGCGCGCTGACCGTGGTGCAAAGCGCGGTGCTGGTACGCGAGGGCTTCAGCTTTGTCATGCGCGTCGGCGCGGACCAGCGCGTGACCCAGCTCAAGGTGCAAACCGGGCGGGTGCTGGGCGATCAGGTTGAGATCCTCTCTGGCATCAAGCCAGACGACCGGCTGGTCGCCAGTGGCGCGAGTTTCTTGAGCGACGGCGATCTGGTGCGCGTGGTCGATGCAGCGGCACCGATTTCCAAAGAAAAAAGCACTGCAGCGCAGGTGCTACCTGCGCCAGCAGCTAGTAAATAAGGAGCGCACCAGATGAATGTGTCAGCCTGGTCGATCCGCAACCCGATTCCGGCGGTGATGCTGTTTGTGCTGCTGAGCTTTGCCGGCCTGTTGTCGTTCAAGGCCATGAAGGTGCAGCAGTTTCCCGACCTCGACCTGCCCACGGTGACAGTGACAGCCTCGCTGCCCGGTGCGGCACCCGCGCAGCTTGAAACCGAGGTGGCGCGCAAGATCGAGAACGCCATCGCCGCCTTGCAGGGCCTGAAAAACATCTACACCAAGGTGCAGGACGGCGGTGTCACCGTCACTGCCGAGTTCCGGCTGGAAAAACCCACGCAGGAGGCGGTGGATGACGTGCGCTCGGCCGTGCAAGGTGTGCGCGCCGACCTGCCCACCGACGTGCGCGACCCGGTGGTGCGCAAGATGGACCTGGCTGGCGCGCCGATTCTGGCGTACACCGTGCGCGTGCCGAGCATGGACGACGAGGCCTTGAGCTGGTTTGTGGATAACACGCTGACGCGCCGGCTGCTGTCGGTCAAGGGCGTGGGTGCCATCAGCCGGGTCGGCGGCGTGACGCGCCAGGTGGAAGTGGCGCTGGACCCCCTCAAACTGCAGGCGCTGGGCGCCACGGCCGCCGACATCTCGCGCCAGTTGCGCCTGGTGCAAACCGAGAGCGCCGGTGGTCGCGCCGACATTGGCGGCAGCGAGCAGCCCATGCGCACCCTGGCCACGGTCAAAACCGTGGCCGAACTGGCGCAACTGGAACTGAGCCTGAGCGACGGCCGCCGCCTGCGGCTCGATCAAGTGGCCAGCGTGACCGACACGGTGGCCGAGCCGCGTGCCATTGCCCTGCTCAATGGCGTGCCGGTGGTGGGTTTTGAGATATCGCGCAGCCGCGGTGCCAGCGAGGTCGAAGTGGGTGCGGCGGTGCGTCTGGCCCTCGAAGAGTTAAAGGCCCAGCACCCCGACATGGAGCTGACCGAAGCGTTTGACTTTGTCACCCCGGTGGCCGAAGAGTACGACGGCTCGATGGTGCTGCTGTACGAGGGTGCGATTCTGGCGGTGGTGGTGGTGTGGCTGTTTTTGCGCAACCTGCGCGCCACCTTTGTGTCGGCGGTGGCGTTGCCGCTGTCGGTGATTCCGGCGTTTATCGGCATGGGCTACCTGGGGTTTTCGGTCAACGTGATCACGCTCTTGGCGCTCTCGCTGGTGATTGGTGTGCTGGTTGACGATGCGATTGTCGAGGTGGAGAACATCACGCGCCACCTGCAGATGGGCAAAACGCCCTACCAGGCGGCCATGGAAGCGGCTGACGAAATTGGCCTGGCGGTGATCGCCACCACCTTCACGCTGGTCTCGGTGTTTTTGCCGACCGCCTTCATGGCCGGCATTCCGGGCAAGTTTTTCAAGCAGTTTGGCTGGACGGCGGCACTCGCCGTGTTGGCCTCGCTGGTGGTGGCGCGCGCCTTGACCCCGATGATGGCCGCTTATGTGATGAAGCCCAGCGCCCGCCAGCACAAGGAGCCGTGGTGGATGGCGCGCTACCTGCGCTGGAGCGACTGGGCGTTAAGTCACCGCTGGCTCACCATGGCGGCCGCCGGCGCGTTTTTTGTGGGTTCGCTGATGCTGATTCCGCTGCTGCCCAAGGGCTTTATCCCGCCCGATGACAACTCGCAAACGCAGGTGAATCTGGAGCTGCCACCGGGTGCCACGCTGGCGCAGACCCGTGCCACCGCAGAGGCCGCGCGCCAACTTTTGACTCGGCTGGCCACAGTGCAAAGCGTCTACACCACCATTGGCGCTGGGGCGGCAGGCTCAGACCCGTTTGCGCCACCCGGCACCACCGAGGTGCGCAAGGCCACACTCACGGTGCTGCTGACCGAGCGCGGCAAACGCCCGCGCAAACAGGGCATTGAAAACGAGATCCGCGCTTTACTGGCCGAATTGCCCGGCGTACGCAGCAAGGTCGGCTTGGGCGGCTCGGGCGAAAAATACCTGCTGGTGCTGACCGGCGAAGACCCGCTGGCGCTGGCAACGGCCGCCACCGCGGTGGAAAAAGACCTGCGCACCATTCCCGGTCTGGGGCAAATTGCATCGAGCGCCAGCCTGATCCGCACCGAGGTGGCAGTGCGCCCCGACTTTGCCCGCGCTGCCGACCTGGGCGTGACCAGCAGCGCCATTGGCGAGACGCTGCGCATCGCCACCGTGGGTGATTACGACGCGGGTCTGGCCAAGCTCAATTTGAGCCAGCGCCAGGTGCCCATCGTCGTCAAGCTGGCGGATGTGGCGCGGCAAGATCTGGAACTGCTGGGGCGGCTGGCGGTTCCGGGCATACGCGGGCCGGTGATGCTGAGCCAAGTGGCCAGCTTGTCGCTGACTGGCGGGCCGGCCGTCATCGACCGGCTGAACCGCTCGCGCAACATCACCTTCGAGATTGAGCTCTCCGGTGCGCCGCTGGGTGACGTGACCGAGGCTGTGGCCAAGCTGCCCTCGATTACATCGCTGCCGCCAGGGGTAAAACAATTGGCGCTGGGTGATGCCGAAGTGATGGACGAGCTGTTTGCCAGCTTTGGCCTGGCCATGCTGACCGGCATTTTGTGCATCTACATCGTGCTGGTGCTGCTGTTCAAGGACTTTTTGCACCCGTTCACCATCCTCACCGCGCTGCCCTTGTCGCTGGGTGGTGCGTTTGTGGCGTTGCTGGGCACCGGCATGAGTTTTTCGATGCCGTCGCTGATCGGGCTGATCATGCTGATGGGCATTGCCACCAAAAACTCGATTTTGCTGGTGGAGTACGCCATCGTGGCGCGCCGCGGCCATGACGGCAGCGACGGCCACCCCGTGGTGGCCCCGATGAGCCGGCACGACGCGCTGCTGGATGCCTGCCACAAACGGGCGCGCCCGGTCATCATGACCACGCTGGCCATGGGTGCGGGCATGCTGCCGATTGCGGTAGGTTGGGGTGCAGCCGATGCCAGCTTTCGCTCGCCGATGGCAGTCGCCGTGATTGGCGGCCTGATGACCTCGACCGTGCTGAGCCTGCTGGTGATTCCGGCAGTGTTCACCGTGGTGGATGATTTTGGGGGGTGGGTGCGCCGCCTGCTGGGGCGCAGCGCGGCATTGCAGGAATAGGTATCAAATTGGCCTCTAGCGCTTATGCAATAAACGTCAGAAGCTATTGTTTTAGTTAGCAGTTTGTCGGCGTGAAATGGCGGGCTGATTGGGAGTTGCCTAAAGACACAAAGCAAAACCCAAAGGTGTGATCTGCTTCGTCCAAAGCGGCCACTCAACTCAGCGTGTCGCGGTCAGCTTTCTGGCCACGATTTGGTGAGATCGGTTAACTCCAATTGGCCAAGTCCCGACATTTGGGGCAGTTGCCGCATTGCGGACATTGGCCGGACGAAATTCCCCATTGCAGTCATTCAAACTGTAAAAAGTGGAATTTACCCTTGATTGGCTTCTTGGCAGTTGTTGACATAGGTTTCACCGAAATGCTAGCTCCAGACTAGTCAGTCACCACCTTACGCATGCGGGCGCAATGCGCCCTTACCGCATCTCGAACGCTTCCTGATGAAAGCGGGGCATTGCGCCCATCGACCTCAAACCAGCGCGGAGCATGTTGGCCAAACCGGCCGGGCCGCAGTACCAGATTTCGGTTTTGCTGGAAACCGCCAGCGCCTGCGCAGTCAGGCTGGAACCTTGACTGGCCCCATGAATGTGCAGCCGGATACCGGGCAATGCCGCGCCAAGTGATTTCAAGCGCGGCACAAAGGCATCGCCATTTGCGTCACGGGTGCAGTAATGCAGGTCGACCGCTGGCATTTTTTGTGGGTCGGCCTGCAAGGACTCCAACCAGGCCAGAAACGGTGTCACGCCAATGCCACCGGCAATCCAGATTTGACGGGCTTTGGGGTTGCTGCGGGTGAAATCAAAACGCCCGTAAGGTCCTTCAACCTTCACTTTTTGACCCACATGCAGGCGCGCCGCCAGCCCCCGGGTGTAATCACCCAGGCCCTTGATCTGAAAGCTGACGGTCTGGTTGCCGCGGTCGGCGCTGGCAATGGTGAACGGGTGCGCGCCCTCTTTGTCATCAAAAGTGACAAATGCAAACTGACCGGCCCGGTGGCCACGCCAGCCGGCATCGAGCTGGCACTGGACGCTGCTGATGTCACGAGACGGGTGATCCACGGCAGTGATGCGGCCCGATGCCTCGCGGGCTCTGCCAATGTCGTTGCGCAGCGCTTGCACAGCGCCGTATACCCCGGCCAGCAGCAACAACGCCAGCAGCAGGCCCACCGGCTGCAGCCAGTAGTCAGTGGGTGCGAGCAGCGCTGCATGAAAAGCCAGCATCAAATACAGCACCGGCATGGCGCGGTGTATCACGCGCCAGGCGCGGTAAGGGAACTTCTTCCACAGCGTAATCGCCAGCATGGCCAGCAGGGCGTAAATGGCCCATTCGCCCATGTCACCTGCCAGGTCGCGCAGTACTTCCAGCAAGCCGGTGAACTGCTCTTTGGGAAGGCGTCCCTCGCGGCCAATCATGCCTTTGATGATGTCGCCAGACATTTCGCCAAGCCAGTGCAGCGCGGCAAAAATGCCGGCCAGAATGCCGGCCCACTTGTGAGTGCGGTAAATGCGGTCCATGCCCCCCAACGGCCGCTCCAGCCACGCCGGGCGAGTGGCCAAGAACATCACCAGCGACAGCATGGCCACTGATACCAGCCCGCTCCAGTACATCATCTCAGCGCGAGCCGCCCACAGCGGATGCACGCCAGCAGGCGAGACGCTGGACAAGACATCCCAACCCCAGGCAAGGGTAACAATGGCGATCAAACTGGCAAGAATGGTTTTCATGACGACGAAATCAGGTGAATCTAGAGACAAAGCTGCTTGGAGTGAACTTCAAAGAATATTGCTGTCAGCGAGAGAAGGACGGGGGCTATAAATTCTTTTTACCAATGAATTGCATGGATTCAAGCCACCGGCCATCGAATGCAACTACTTGACGGCTGCAGTAGGTGTTGTCGGTATGGCGGGTAAGTCGTCGCGACAGCGGCGTTCATTGCAGGTCGCGCTGTCCTGTCTGCCTGCGCCATCGGCTGCACCACCACTGCGAGCTTTGCCATGCTGACTGGCCAGGGCACCCGTCTGTGGGTTAATGTACAGCTTGGTCCGCTCGCCGGCCTGGTTGGTGGCGCGCGCCTCGTAGCCGCCCCCTTCGCGCTCAATTTTTTCGATCTGCCGGTAGCCAGCGGCTTCAAGCCTGGCCGCAACCTGGGCGATCGACAGCCACTGGCGCTCTGGGGCCGTGGTGATGCGTTTGTCATCGGCAAAAGCCGGCATCAGTAGTGCACTGCTCAGTGCGATGAAAGCAAAAAGTGGTTTGAATGACATGGTGTGAGCCTTGGTTGGGTGATGGGCGAAGACGAAAAACAGCCGCTCTTACTCGTCGTAGTAACCCAGTTCGGCATTTGCATGGCAGGCGGTGCAGTTGGCTTTGGTGCGAACATCCTTGTGTCGCCACTCCCAGGCCGGCACTTTGGCGTGCGCGCTGGTCCACTTGGGCAGTTCTGTGATGCGCAGCGGCGCGTTGGTCAGCGACACGTTGCGCAGCAGCTTGCTGCCATACACCCTGCCACCGGTGTCGGCGGCATTGACTTGCAGGTAATCAGTAATTTTTTGGTTCAGGGCTGCGTCCAGACTGGCATCGTCGCCAAAGTGATTCTTCAAGTCACCCATCAAACGCTTCCATGAACTGGCTGGCAGCATCGACGCGGCAAAAGGCAGGTGGCAAGTGCCGCATTCGGCCTTGACCACTGGGTCGACTACCGGGGCAAAATAATGGCTGCCACCCGCTTGCACGCGGCTAAACAGCAGCACTGAAAAGCCCAGCGCAAGCAGGCCCAAGGCCAAGGGACGATAAGGAGTGTTCATGGTGTTTTCGGGTGGTTGCAAGTTGGCGGCATGAGCGTGTCTATTGAGTCAGTTACTGGCCGAACATGAAGCTCAGCCAGTCGCCTTTTTCTGCTGGGCTGCATTCGCGCCCCATGACTTCGGTGCAGTTGCGCTTGAACCACTTCTCGACTTTGGCTGGATCGGTGTAGCGTGTGGGTGCTGCGGACAACGCCACCGGTTCAATCGCCCGGCCAGTGGCATTGCGCCCGGCGGCACGGGGGTCGGTGCCGTGGCAACTGGTGCAGCTCGGTGTGTCGGGCTTGCCGCCAGTAAAGGTCTGGCTGTGCAGGGTCTTGCCGCGCACGGCCGAAAACCCGGAGAATGCCGGGTCAGCCGCCTTGGCCGCGCTGGCGTACTGGGCCAGTTGGTCTTCACGCGGGCCGGCCAAGACGGCGCTGGAAAAGCCCAGGGTCAGACTGGTGGCAAGCAGGAGAGTAGACAGTTTGTGGTGCATGATGAGTGGCTCGGTTGAGTTGAATCAAGGTGTTATGGGACGTACTATGCTCAAACCTGCCTGAACGTTGCGTGAATTGGCTGTTCATCCTGCGTTCATGTTGGCCGGGTTATAAATAGCCGCCAACACACCTTGCGCCCAAGAATGTTTTTCATGTCAACCCGATTACAGGACCAGCCCTGGCCACAACTACTGCGCTGGATGTGCGCTGTTCTGCTGGTGTGTGTGGCCGGCCTGTGCCAGGCTGACACCGATCACGACCGCGCTCGCCGCGCGCTTGAAGCGGGCGAAATTCTGCCGCTGGCCACCGTGCTGCAGCGGGTGGAGCGCGACCATGCGGGCCAGATTCTCGATGTGGAACTCGACCGTGAAAAAGATGCTGACAGCGCGCGCTGGGTGTACAAGATCAAACTTCTGCGCCCCGGTGGCGCGCTGGTCAAACTCAAGATTGATGGCCGCGATGGAAGCTTGATCGACCAAAAAGGCAAGAATCGGCCGGTTCAGCGCTAATGAGCACTCCCCAAGATGCAGACAACCCATTGCCACCCAATCTGGACAAACCCGCATGCGCCTGCTGATAGTTGAAGACGAGCCCACCTTGCTGCTTCAGCTCGATGAGGGCCTGCAATCCGCCGGTTATGTGGTGGACCTGGCCGACAACGGGATCCACGCCCACCACCTGGGTGACACCGAAGCCTACGATGCGGTCGTGCTTGACCTGGGCTTGCCCCGCATGGACGGCCTGTCGGTGTTGCGCAAATGGCGGGCTGCGGGACGCAGCATGCCGGTATTGGTCCTCACCGCGCGCGATGGCTGGTCTGAAAAAGTGGCCGGCATTGACGCCGGGGCCGATGACTACCTGAGCAAGCCGTTTCACATGGAAGAGCTGCTTGCCCGACTGCGTGCGCTGATCCGCCGCGCCGGTGGCCATGCCAGTGCCGAACTGGTGTGCGGCCCACTGTCGCTGGACACCCGCAACAGCCGGGTGACGCTGGCCGGGCAGGCGCTCAGCCTGACCAGTCACGAGTACCGGGTGCTGGCCTACCTGATGCACCACCGCGACCAGGTGGTGTCGCGCAGCGTGCTGGTAGAGCACATTTATGCACAAGATTTTGATCGCGACTCCAACACCGTCGAGGTATTTGTCGCCCGCCTGCGCAAGAAGCTACCCGCCGGCCTGATCGAAACCGTGCGCGGCCAGGGATACCGCCTGACGCTGCCGCCATGAAATGGCTGAATCTGCCCCCTTTGCGTGGTTCGCTGCGCTTTCGCCTGCTGGCGGGCACGCTGTTTTGGATCAGTGCCACGATTGCGTTGGCGGGCTGGGGCTTAAGCGGCCTGTTTCACCAGCATGTGGCGGCACAGTTTCACCTCGAACTCACGACCGAGCTTGACCAGCTGACCGCCCAGCTCACGCAGGATGCCCAGGGCAAGGCACAACTGACGCAGCCTTTGAGTGACCCGCGGCTGAGCCGACCTTTTTCGGGATATTACTGGCAGGTTGACCAGCTCAGCGATGCGCCAGCGGGCACAGTATCGGCAGTCGGCCAGCTTCGCTCGCGCTCGCTGTGGGATCATGTGTTGGCGCTGCCGGCCGACGTCCCCGCTGACGGCGAAACACACCAGCACCGCATTCTTGGGCCGCAGGCACAGTGGCTGGGAGTGGTTGAGCGCAGTGTTCGCCTGGAAGATGCCGGTACGGGCCAGCCTCGGGTTTTTCGGCTGATTGCCGCCGCCAATGAACGCTTCATGGTTGAACCGGTCAAGCGCTTCAACGGCATGTTGTGGCTGGCGCTGGGCGTGCTGGCCCTGGGTTTGATGCTGGCGGCTGTGGTGCAGGTGCTGGTGGGGCTGGCACCACTGCGCACTTTGCGCGATGCACTGGGCAAATTGCGCAACGCCCAGACGCAGCGGCTTGACGGTGTGTTTCCCGCAGAGTTGACACCGCTGGTGGATGACTTCAACAAGGTGCTACTGCAAAACGCCGAGGTGGTGGCCCGCGCCCGCACCCATGCCGGCAATCTGGCGCATGCGCTTAAAACGCCACTGACTGTGCTGTCCAATGCGGCCCACGCGACTGAGCAGAAACACACCCCTGCCACTGAGTTGGCGCAGCTGGTGATCGATCAGGTCGGCCTGGCGCGCCAGCAGGTGGACTACCACCTGGCCCGGGCGCGGGTGGCAGCCACGGTCCGCCACCCCGGAGCCAGCACACCACTGCAACCGGTCATTGAGGGGCTGGTGCGGGTGATGCGCCGCATTTATGCCGAGCGACAGCTTGAAATCACGGTGGAACCCATCGCCGAAACCCTGTGCCTTCGCGGCGAAACGCAGGACTTGCAGGAAATGCTGGGCAACTTGCTGGACAACGCCTGCAAGTGGGCTCGACACACCGTTCTGATGAAGGCCCAGGTTGACGCCGCCAGCTTGCGCCTGACGCTCGACGACGACGGCCCCGGCATTGCCGCCGACCAACGTGATGCCGTGATGCACCGGGGCGTGCGCGCCGATGAGCAGGTGGCAGGCTCTGGCCTGGGGCTGGCCATCGTGGATGATTTGACCCGCCTCTACGGTGGCCGGGTGGAACTAGGCGAATCGTCGCTGGGTGGTTTGCGGGTGGTGCTGGAGTTGCCGGCCACAGGCGCCAGCGCGTAGGCGTTCGGGAAAACGACCCCCAGCGCATACGAATCAAATCCAGTTGCTGGACTTGCTGGCCTAACAAGGGTGCCGCGACACCTGCGGGCGTAAACCAAGTTGGGCGGCATCTTAAGAGAACTTTAAGCACGTTGCGGGAGACTCCTGCTCAGCAGATCACCTATGAATTTGATCTTTGTCAGGTGACTGCTGCGTGATGCACTGCCACTTGTGTTCTTAGACGGAAACCAAGCTGGCAACGTTCGCACCCACATCCTTGGCCCAAGGGCAAGGAAGACTTTCAAATCAAACTGAAGGAGAACAACCCATGATTGACACAAGACGGCTTCGCAAATTGACCCTGTGTTCCTTGACTTGCATCGCCGCCGCTGCTTTGACTGCTTGCGGTGGTGGCGGTGGCAGTGACAATGAAAACGCCGATGATGATGATGATCACAACTCCAACGCCTCTGCATTCATCACCACCACCGTGATGGATGGCTTGCTGAGCAATGCCCTGGTTTGCGTGGATGTGAATGCAAACGGTCTTTGCGATGTCAACGAGCCCCAAGCGCGCAGCGCCTCCAACGGAACGGCTGTGTTGAACGTATCTGGTCTCAACCTTGCCTCCATGCGATTGCTGGCCGTGGTCGGCACGGACGCGGTCGATGCCGACTTCGGGAGGGTGACACAAGCCTACACCCTCCAAACACCCGGAGCAGAATCAAAAGTCATCAGTCCCCTGACTACTCTAATCCAGTTGCGCATGGACGCCACGGGCCAAAGCGTAGACGCCGCCAAGTCGTACATCAAAGGACAACTGGGGGGCATTTCGCCCGAAGATGACTACATCAAACAGCGCGCCACCCGTTCCGAACATTTTCAGGCTGGACTGGTTGCGCGTTGGGTTCTGTTGAGCGCACAGTTTCAAGCAGTCAATGGTGTTCCAAACTGGTCTGCTGTGTTGGGTCAGTTGGGGCAATCAAACAATCGATTGGCGGCGGTTAACTGCACCACCATGAATGCGGCATGCGACGAACAGCTGCGAACCGCCGCCATTGGATCGACTCCGACAGCAACTACCCCGCCGACACCCACACCCACACCCACACCCACACCCACACCCACACCGACGCCGACGCCGACGCCGACGCCGACGCCGACGCCGACTTTGGATGGCAAGTCGCTTTACGCCAGCAATTGTTCCGGCTGCCATGGTGCCGATCCGCGCCAGAACATTTCAAAGATACAAAGAGCCACCAGTGCCACTGCTACCTTGAGCGCGATCGCCTCCAACAAGGGTGGCATGGGCTTTCTGGCCGGCACCATCGGTCAAGCTGAGGCTGCGGCCATCGCCAGCTGGATTGCCAATCCAATCTAATCCAGGGTGACTCTCCGGTTTCTGGATTGGCACGCATGATCCATGACCATACACGGTTAAGTTCAGACGCCCGGGTATGCCGATCAACTTGGGTGGTCTAACGAATTGTTGCAACATTCGAGATGCCACCTGATTTGGGCACCAATGTCAGACAGGGCATTTCATGGTTGTCACCAGTGGTTGGGTGTTATCTGGAATTCAACAAGTGTCGTGAGCTTGAATGGCTACCTGCCGAGTCCACTTCAAACAGTGCCCTGCCAAGGTTCACGTGGAGGCTGGCGTACAGTTAGACTGCACTTTGTGAGGTTGTGGGACTGCTCTTGAACAGGAGCCACGCCCCAATGGAAACCTCATAGATGAACATTGGCACCATGCCGATGTAGAAATAGTCGCTGGTGTCAGGCGATAGGATGATCCCGAACGAATATGCAGTCAAGAGCAGCGAGGCAAAGATGCCCCAGGCTGCAAGCGGCTTCGGTACATAACCTGAACGCAGCAGCAAGACAGCGAAAACGGCGGAACCTAGTCCCAGTGGAATGAAGCCTATGCCCAGGCCGGCCATTTGGGCTCGGAGTGCCATTCCCACCAAGCCATGCACTTGCTGAGCATCGAACGCATGCGTGTACTCACCACCGGCAAGCAGCGACAACGCCACCGTCCCAAGTCCAATCGCCGAAAAGTGCACAGCAAGTTCGATTATCCGAAACACCAGTGCCAAGGCAGCTAGGCGATGGTCGATGCCACGCAGTAGCTGGTAAAGAGACCAAACAAGAACTGCAACACCCGTGAAGGTTAGAAGATCAGTAGCTAGGCCGATTCGGTAAAGCAGATTGGATTCGATCAGGTTGGCTGCGGTCCTTGCAGCACTTTGGCCATCAAGAAGCGAGCCTCGCACGTATCCTTCACCAAAGAGAGCCAATGCGACTGTGAGTAGGTACATGGCTCCAGCGATTCGTGCGAAGCGCCAATCGAATGCCGAAGACACGGTGGATTCACGCATAGGTTTCATGTTTGAGCGTTGCGAATTCGACCTGTGCAGCCCAATTGTTTAGATCGAAAAACCTATGGGATGTGCTGGACGTTGCAAGATAACCGGACATGTTTTTCTCCTGATAATGACATTCATCCTTGATTCCAGCGGTATCGCCTGAAACCATTACAGGCCAAAAATATTCCGACAAAGGCCAAACCCTGACCTCCCGCGATTCTAGGAGGCAAGCCGGATTTTCAGTTTGGGCCATGCACTTGAACAATCGTTTACGCTGCACTTAAGCCCACCAGGTCGTGAAAAATGAAGACAAAAATTGAGAGTCGGCTTGGTGCCTTGGATCCTGGCGGCGAATGACCGGTGCTGACATTCAGCGCTGACAGCTTCGGGCACCAAGGCGACCGACACGAACTGCGGCTAATCGGACGTGGAAATAGTGAAACTGGCTTGCCGCGGAAGCGGCCACTGATGGAATTCGGCTTGCGCTGTCGATGTCGCTCGGTGGCGCGTTTGTGGCGCTGCTGGGCACCGAATAGGTATCAAATTGGCGCCTAGCGCTTATGCAATAAGCGTCAGTAGCTATTGTTTTGGTTAGCAGTTTGTCGGCGTGAAATGTCGGGCTGATTGGGAGTTACTGAAAGGCCCAAGCAAAACCCAAAGGTGTGATCTGCTTCGTCCAAAGCGGCCACTCAACTCAGCGTGTCACGGTCAGCTTTCTGGCCACGATTTGGTGAGATCGGTTAACTCCAATTGGCCAGGTCCGGACACCGAGGCCAGTTACCAAATTGCAGACATTGGGCGAACCGGATTTTCCATTTCGGTCATTCGGTCTACCTCAGTGAAATTTTTCCTTGGTGGACTCCAGTGCAGCGTTAGCTGTCATTCAGTTACATCACCTATTTTGGGGTTACATGGGCTGAGAATTCGCTGTCAGAATTGCAGGCGGAACATTTGCTCACATAACTGACGCAACTCCACAACCCATAAAAATCATTTCCGACTTCTACTCCTTAGGTGCACCTAGAATACTTTCTCTGGATAGGCAGGAGTTTTGACCGGAATACTTAGCAAATTAAATATGAAGACGATCGCGACAGTGCTTTTTCTTGTCTTTCTTGTTTTGATATTATTCTCCGGAAAAACCTCTGAAATCGGCTTTGCGCTAGGGGGAGTGTGTGATTTCGGTTTCGGCAAACGTCTGCGCGATGTTCAAGAAAAAGCAATCCGCGGATACTTCATAGAGAAACTTCCCGAATCAATTGATGTGGAAAACGTAACTTGCGGCGACCTTTTTGATTCTACCCTCGTGGCGACATTTCATATATCCAGAGAGGAGGCTGAAAAGCTGGTCTCAGAGCTTGAAGCAACGTTCAATTCACGACAAAACCATTCGATGTTTCCTGATTCAAAGAAGCGACGGCAGATGATTGGTCCGCCTACATACACCACCTACATCTACGATCTTCCCGGGGCTTCATCAAATTTTGATACTCGAACTGTGAGTGTTTCATTTCCCAAAGACACAAACAAGGTTTCCTCGGTAGTATTCAAAGGTGTCAAGTACTGAATCAGATTGCTTAAAAATGAATCCACACCAGACAAAGGAGAGTCCTTCGCTAGTTCGAGCAGGGTCCTGCGCAGTGCAGCTTAGCTAGAGCGTCAAAACTGCATTTTGAGCGGCTGCTTTGAATCGCCGCATCAGACCGCTTTCAGCCCAAAACAGCCGGCCGTCCGGAAAACTGCCCGATACCCGGACCACTGACTCTTTCAGGCTGAAACACACTCTCGATCAATGGACGCAGCAATGGCGTCGCAGATACGCACGGGGAAATGTGATTGTCGTGCGCTACGCTGACGACAGTGTGTTCGGATTCAAGAGTGAAGAAACAGCCAGACGGTTTCTGACAGCGATGAAGGAGCAGCTGGCCAGATTTGGGCTGACCCTGAATGCGACAAAGACGCGGCTGATTGAGTTTGGTCGATTTGCAGCAACCAATCGCAAACGTCGGGGGCAAAGCAAGCCTGAAACGTTCGACTTCCTTGGATTTACGCACTATTGTGGTACCGACAGGCAGGGCAGATTTCAGGTCACACGCTTGACGGTGAAGAAGCGAATGCGAGCGACACTCGAAGCCATCCGGGCAGAGTTGATGCGACGACGGCATGAATCCGTCGCCATTGTTGGCAAGTGGCTAAACCGCGTGGTTCAAGGGTACTTCAACTACCACGCTGTGCCGGGCAATTTATATCGTTTGGCAGGAATGCGCAGCGAACTTGGTCGCGCTTGGCGACACGCGCTGGTGCGTAGAAGCCAGCGACACCGTTTGCCGTGGCCCAGGTTCAGCCGGATTGCTGAGCGTTTCATTCCGACCCGAAAGATGCATCTCTATCCAGAGGAGCGCTTCTATGTGTTACATACCTGAGCAGGAGCCGTATGCGGTAAGCCTGCACGTACGGATCTGTGCGGGGGGCGGGGGGTAACCTCCGTCCCTACCGCAACCGGATGAGTGGCAAGATGCCAACTTTCACAGATCAGTGTGGGGAACGTACATGGTGCAAGTTGGTTGGATATGTGCGGGGCAGACCAAAATCCCACCTGGACAACAAGGTCTCAACATTAAGAGGTTTCGAGCGCATAAACGCAACGCTCGAAGCCCCTTTGGTGCCCTTAACCCGTGACACGCTTGGCCGCATGCGATTGAAATTCCTATCCGTGAGCGGCAAAGCTCAGCGACTAGAAAAGGAAAATGCTGCGGAAAAAATGGTTTGACGTGCGCGAAAACGCTCATACAATGATCGGATACAAACGTTAACGAAGATAGAAAATGGCTGCTGCCCTACCTTTGGCCGACTTAGCCTTGGATGACCTCCGATCTACACCGCGACGCCAAGCGCGGTTATTGGAGTGCGTGCGGTCCCGACTGTTTGTCGATGTCCAGGGTCTAAAGGACGAGCTGGGAGTTTCGATCGCGACCATCCGTCGCGACCTCACTGAACTCGAAAGCCGAAAGTTGTTGCGGCGCACGCACGGCGGCGCTGTGAACATCACGCAGGTGACTCATGACAACGAGCCAGCAGTTCGAGAGACGTCCAATACTGAAGAAAAGATGCGAATTGCCGCTGCCGCTGCAGCATTGGTGGCCGATGGAGATGCGGTGATGATCGACAGTGGAACAACATCGCTGCAAGTAGCCAAGCGCCTTGCGTCAAATTTGACTTTGACTTTCGTGACCAATGGCACTGCTGTGCTAGCAACCTTGATAGCTGGTGGAGCACGAGCGATCCATTTCATCGGCGGTGAGTACGTTCCAATCAATCAATCGTTTGGTGGCACGATGGCCGTTGCGATGATCCGATCATTTAATGTGGACAAAGCAATTCTCAGTGTGGCCGCGGTCGATGTCGATCGCAGGGTGATCTGCACCTCGCATCCGCAAATTGCGTGTGCCCAGCAGGCGATGATCGAAATCGCGCAGATGGTCATCGTGGTGGCCGATCACTCTAAATTTGGTCGAACCGCGCTGACGGTCATTGCGCCGGTTGCGCACCTCGACTACATCATCACCGATGTCGCTGCACGTTCTGCCGTCGCTGCCATTCCGGAAAAACTGAAAAAGAAGTTTGTGTTCGCATAAGACCGCACAGAAGGAGACTCTCGTGTCAGGGATAAAAGTACAGAATTTGGTAAAGAGGTGGGGTGACTTCTGTGCGGTTGACAATGTCAGCTTCGAGACCGGTTCTTGCGAATTTGTCGCGCTGCTGGGGCCATCCGGCTGCGGTAAGTCGACGACGCTTCGGCTTATCGCCGGGCTTGAAGAGGTCGGCTCGGGAAGCGTCAGCATTGCCGGGCGCGACGTGACTTCGCTGCCCTCGTCGCAGCGAAACTTGTCGATGGTGTTCCAGTCCTATGCGTTGTTTCCCCATTTGACCGTTGCCGATAACATCGTCTTTGGCCTGTCAGTCCGCGGCGTCCCGAAGGCGGAGCGTGACCAGCGACTAGCCAAGGTTGTCGACCTGATGGGCCTGTCTGCGCTGCTTGACCGGCGTCCCAGTCAACTATCAGGAGGCCAGCAGCAACGTGTTGCGCTTGGGCGTGCACTGATCGCCGAAGCGCCTGTCTGCCTGCTTGACGAGCCGCTCTCCAATCTAGATGCAAAGCTTCGTGCAGAAATGCGTAACGAGATTCGCACCTTGCAGCGTCGGCTAGGCATAGCGATGGTTTTCGTAACGCACGACCAGACTGAAGCCATGAGCATGGCGGACCGTATCATTTTGATGCGCGAAGGCCGGATGGAACAAAGCGGCACGCCAGCAGATCTTTACGAGCAACCAGCATCGACATTTGCCGCGCGCTTTATCGGCACGCCGCCGATGAACATCGTTGACATCACGCGAACCAGTGAGGGCTGGACAATCGGAAACACCGAACAGACCTTGCCCAACCAGTTGCCTGAGGGTCACTACCAAATGGGAGTTCGGCCTGAGCACATCCGATTCACAGACAACGGATACACCGCTATCGTTGAAGGCACCGAGTATTTTGGTGCTGACACGATTAGCAGTTGTCATATTGGCCTGCAGCGCGTGTTGGTTCGTACGCCGGGAAGAGCATCGTGTGCTACGGGTGACATCGTCCATCTGAGCTGGCCCGAATCGGCACAGCATTTCTTTGACAAGAGCAGTGGTTTGCGTTGTGCTGGGTAGGAAAGAGCCTAGGCTTCTTCCTGATTGTGGTGTTTCTTAACTAGGAGAATGTTAATGTTCAAATGGAAAACAAACTTGACCGGAGGATTGCTGGCGGTGATGGGACTTGCTGGCGCTGCTGCGCATGCGGCGACGCAGGTCACTTTCTTTTATCCGGTTCAGGTAAGCGGCCCTCTGACAAAAGTCATCGATGGCTATGTCAGCAAGTTCGAAGCGGCCAATCCGGATATCAAGGTCAGCCCGGTCTACTCCGGCAACTATCTGGATACAACCACAAAAGCATTGACTGCGGCCAAGAGCGGAACGCCGCCAACGGTAGCGGTGCTGTTGGCGACAGATATCTTCACCTTGATCGATGAGGATGCCGTTCAGCCGATCGAGGACTTTGTTAAGACCCCGGAAGACAAGGCTTGGCTGGCCGGCTTTATGCCAGCCTATATGGCTAGTGCGAAGGTTGACGGTCGTTTTTGGGCAGTGCCATTCCAGCGCTCAACAGCGGTTCTTTATTGGAACAAAAAAGTCTTTGCTGAAGCCGGACTGGATCCGAATAAATACCCGAAGACTTGGGATGAAATGGTCGCATACGGCAAGGCCGTCACCAAGAAGGATGCTACCGGACGTGTCGGACGCTGGGGTGTCGGAATTCCCGGGAATGTCGGCTCTGCGCAATGGCTTTTTGGGGCGCTGGCTGCGCAAAACGGTGCACGACTTATGAACGATGCGGGCAACAAAACTGACTTAACCAATCCCAAAGTCGTGGAAGCACTCAAGTTTTGGGTGGATTTGAACAAAGTGCATGGAATACACCCGCCGGGAATTCAGGAATGGGGCACGACGCCATCAGACTTCCTGGAGGAGCGGATCGCGATGATCTGGACGACAACCGGCAACCTGACGAACCTGAAGGCCAGCGCAAAGTTCGACTTTGGCCTAGCGCCCTATCCCGGCAAGATAGCGCCTGCTTCGGTTTTGGGTGGCGGCAATCTGTACATCTTCAAGAAGGCACCAGCCGTCGAAAAAGAGGCAGCGATGAAGTTCATCAAGTTCCTCACATCAGATGAAATTCTCGCCGACTGGAGCATCAAAACCGGCTATGTAGCCCCGCGCGATGGTGCCTGGAAAACCGACACCTTGAAAGCCTATGCGGCCAAGGTACCCGAGAGTCTGGTCGCTCGCGATCAAATCGCGGTGTCGGTGCCAGAATTCTCGACGCATGAAAATTCACGCACATCTAAGATCTTGAATGACGCGCTGGCGGCGGCGTTGACCGGAACCAAGACGCCGGAAAAAGCACTTGCAGATGCCCAAGCTGATATCGAGCGGGTCCTGAAGCCATATCGATAGTTGAAACCACGAGCCCCCTCCGCGCTTGGCGTGGAGGGGCAAGAGTAACAACCTACCAGCCTTACATCGAGAACCTCCACTCATGACAGCTTCGCGCAATGCCTTATACGGAAGCCTGCTGCTCCTGCCGGCAGCTGTCCTGTTGTGGGCTTTCACTTTTCAGCCAATTCTCGGCACGGTGTTTGACAGCCTCTTCTCGACGCCGCGTGGCGCTCGGCCCGCTGTCTTCATCGGCATCGACCAGTACCAGAGGATGATCGAGGATCCTGTTTTTTGGAAGGCGATGAGCAACAACGCAGTCTATGCTCTAACGACCATTCCGCTTTCGATGGCACTCGCGTTGGCCATGGCGCTGTTTGTCAACTCGAACTTGCGCGGACAGGCAGCAGTGCGCATGGCGTTTTTCACGCCAACGATTTTGCCGATGGTGGCGGTCGCCAACATATGGCTTTTCTTCTATGCGCCAGACTACGGGTTGGTTGATAGTTTTTTGGCGCTATTTGGTTTGGGCGGGCAGAACTTGCTGGGAATGCCGGACACAGCGCTTGGTGCCCTTATCGTGATCACGATCTGGAAGGAAGCCGGATTCTTCATGATTTTCTATCTGGCTGCTTTGCAGCAGGTATCACCCACGCTGTTGGAGGCAGCCGAACTCGAAGGTGCAAGCTACTGGCAAACGCTGCGCCGCGTCATCCTCCCGCTTTTGATGCCAACAACACTGTTTGTTTCGATCAATGCTGTCATTGGTGCGTTCCGACTGGTCGATCACATCATCGTGATGACCAAAGGCGCACCGGACAACGCGACCACTTTGCTGCTCTTTTATATCTATGAAGTCGGCTTCGGCTACTGGGATACCGGCTACGCAGCAGCGCTCACCGTCGTACTTCTGGTCATCCTGGCGTTGATTGCATTGTTCCAGTTCGGTTATGCAGATAAGAAGGTTCACTACCGATGAGCACCAAGCACCGCAGCAAGTCTTCTATTGCGCTGACCACGGTTGGAGCCTGGTTCTTGGCAATCCTCTGGGTGTTGCCTTTGCTCTACGCCTTTTGGACGGCCTTTCACCCGGCAGAATTCGCAGCGAGTTTTGATTTGTTTGCGCCTTGGACGCTAGAAAACTTTATCCGAGTCTGGCGAGCTGCACCATTTGCCCAGTACTTTGCCAATACCTTCTTTATGGTGACATTAATCTTGGTGTGTCAGTTTGTCATTTGCACGATGGCCGCCTACGCTTTCGTTTGCTTTCCCTTCCGCGGGTCCAACATCCTGTTCATGCTTGTTTTGGTGCAGCTGATGATCATGCCGGAGGTGCTGCTTGTCGAGAACTATCGCACGCTGTCCAAGATTGGCCTGCTGGACACCACATTGGGAATCGCACTGCCATATCTGGCATCCGCCTTCGGTATTTTCCTGTTTCGCCAGACCTTCAAGAGCATTCCCAAGGAACTGGAAGAGGCGGCGCGACTCGAGGGTGCGAATGCGCTGCAAATCCTGCTACGTGTTTTTATTCCGATCGCCATGCCGACCTATGTCGCTTACGGCCTGGTCACCGTTTCCTACCACTGGAACAATTTCCTTTGGCCACTGATCGTCACCAACTCGGTCAAGACACGCCCAATCACCGTCGGCCTACAAGTCTTTGCAACCGTCGAGCAAGGAATCGATTGGAGCTTGGTCACTGCGGCCACGCTGCTGTCGGTAGCACCGCTGTTCGTAGCATTTCTGATATTCCAGCGCCAGTTTGTACAGAGTTTTATGCGCGCCGGAATCCGTTGAATCACCCTTGGGAGTCATTAAATGCTGATCAGTCACCTGTCAGATATTCATCTTTTTGCCAAGCGTTCGGACTCGAAACTGATCCGTCCCGACATCGCCAATGCGCTGCGACTGATCGTTGCGGATATCGCCGCCTTTACACCTGCTGTTGACGTAGTCGTTCTTACCGGCGACCTGACAGAGGCTGGCACCAAGGAAGAATATGCGTTTTTGCGCGAGCTACTCGCACCACTTTCAGCAAGGGTTCTTGCGATACCGGGCAATCATGACCTACGCGGCAATTTTCGTCGAGCGTTCAGCGACATCCTGCCCTTCGACGATAGCGAGTTGGCACACTACGAAATCGTTCAGGACGGCATTCGCTTCCTGGCGTTGGATACTCTGGTCGAGGAGAGTGATGAGGGCGGTTTATGCCCACAGCATTTGGCTTGGATCGAAAGGAAGTTGGCCGAATCCTTCGCTGGCCTGACAACGATCCTTATGCATCACCCGCCCAATACCAGCGGACTGACGTTCTTCGACAATATTGGTTTGATTGAGGGCCGCGAGGAATTCGGCCGCATGGTTGCGGCATACCGGGGAAAGCTCAACATCATGTGCGGACACATTCATCGGCCGACACAGGCCATGTGGAACGGCGCGTTTCTTGCGGTCGCCGGCAGTCCCGCGTTCCAGACGAATCTCGACCTGCGTGGACTTGAAATCGAGCCGACCTTAGTAGATATTCCATATGCCTATTTTGTCTACCACAGTGAAGAGAACGGCAACTTCGCGATTCATCCACGTTACGTCACGCTACCGGATAAGAATGCTGCTATCGGGTAGAGATTCTTGCGTTGTGATAGCGAGGCAGTTTCCAATGGTTACGTTGGACTATTCTCTCCGCTCAGGTGAGTTGATGAAAAACCTGTCGGGTTCATCGTGGCAGGCAATTACCCTAGGCTGCGAGGCCAGTGCCGCGTGCCTCGCTTGGGACTGGGTATTTATTTTCATTCGATGGAGTGCGTTTCATGCCTCGTACCTTTTATTTCATTACCCACCCAAATGTTGTCGTCAGTCAAGACGTGCCGGTTCCGCAATGGCCTTTGTCGGATCTTGGTCGCAGTCGAATGAAAGTTGGTCTTTGTCAGCCATGGATATCCGGCGTTACGTCGATCTATTGCAGTACTGAGCAGAAGGCAATTGATGGTGCGGAGATCTTGGCCAATCATCTGTCTATTGGGTACACGAAGGTTCACGCGCTCGGTGAGAATGATCGCTCCGCAACGGGTTTTCTGCCGCCACAAGAATTTGAAGCAGTAGCTGATGTTTTTTTTGCCAAGCCATTTGAATCGGTGCGGGGCTGGGAAAAAGCAGCGGATGCACAAGCGCGGATTGTCGAGTCCGTGCTCTCAGTTTCTGTCACCGATCAATCCAAAGGTGACATTGCTATCGTCGCTCACGGCGCAGTAGGCACCTTGTTGTATTGTCATTTGTCTGGGCTGCCAATTGCCCGGCGCTGGGATCAGCCGCCCAACAATGGTGGCAATTACTATTCATTCGCGCTCAATCCGAGTCGTGTGTTTTCTTGGTGGCATGCAATCGATGACGCCGTGCTTTAAACCGGCGATCGAGCGGTACACCTCTTGTCGCGGTACTTGCCTAATGCCGTTGACGGCTTGCAAGTCCTGCGCTATGTCACGCCAACCCTGGTTTCCAATTACTAGCGGGGTGCCTGGACCTGGCTGCAACACGGATGCCGTCCATGTTTGATCCCAATGACCACTCCCATCGGCGACTTAACCCCTTGACCGGGCAATGGGTATTGGTGTCACCGCACCGCGCCAAACGACCCTGGCAGGGCCAAAAAGAGTCACCCGACCGCAGCGAGCGCCCCCAACATGACCCGCACTGTTTTTTGTGCGCCGGCAATCTGAGGGTGACCGGTGAGCGCAATCCGGACTACCCGCACACCTTTGTGTTCACCAATGATTTCGCAGCCATGATGGCCGATACCCCTGATGCGAATCAGACGAGCGACGAGTTATTTCAGGTCATGAGTGCCAGGGGCACCAGCCGTGTGATCTGCTTCTCACCCGACCACAGCCTGTCGCTACCGGAGCTGTCCCTGGTAGCCATTGGCCAGGTCATTCAAACCTGGATCACCGAGACCACTAGTTTGGGTCGCACTTACCCCTGGGTGCAAGTTTTCGAAAACAAGGGCACGATGATGGGCTGCTCCAATCCGCACCCGCATGGGCAAATCTGGGCCACCAGTTACCTGCCGGGAGAAGGTCAACGTGAAGACGAACGGCAGCGTGCCTACTTTGCCCAACACCGGCGTCCGATGCTGCTGGATGTCGCCGAACGCGAGGTGGCAATCGACGAGCGGGTGGTCGTCAAAACCGAGCATTGGCTGGCGGTGGTGCCGTTTTGGGCCACCTGGCCGTTCGAAATTTTGCTACTGCCGCGCTTTGGGGTGCGGCGCATGCCCGAACTCAACGCCACACAACAGGCTGATCTGGCTTTGGCGCTCAAACAGCTGACCAGCCGATATGACAATCTGTTTGAGTGCTCGTTTCCGTATTCGATGGGTTGGCATGGTGCGCCGTTTGATGCACACGCCACCGACGGCTGGCAGCTACACGCCCACTTTTATCCGCCATTGCTACGTTCCGCCAGCGTGCGCAAGTTCATGGTCGGTTTCGAGATGCTGGCCGAAGCCCAGCGTGACCTCACGCCCGAGCAGGCTGCACGGCAGCTGCGCGGTCTGAGCGACATCCATTACCGGGAGGCTTGATGCCATGAATCCACAACTTGTGCCGGCTGTTGCCCTTGCCTTTGACGCCGCCTACGATAATTTGAAAGCCCGCCCTACGTTGCCACACTCCTTTGGCAGTAAGACCATGATTTACCCGGATGTGAACAACCCTGCAAGACCTTCAGTGAAAAAAGTGATGGCACATCAATCGAAAGGTTGGAGAAATGTCCCGCCATTACCTTTCACGTCATGCCTAACTGGACTGCCAGATATCGGACATCGATGACCGACTCTTAACGCTGCACTGGAGCCAGCCAGGTCAGGGAAAACGAAGACGAAAACTGAAAGTCAGTACATGGACGCCCCCGGTATGCCAAGCTTTCAATTCGTTTTGGCCTTAAGGTATAGATTGCATCAGTACATTCGGACTTTGTTTGCGGCAAAGCCGCTGTCCCTAATGGGTTTCGCT
>NZ_JAGPBB010000102.1 GCF_018063565.1 Rhodoferax sp. | reverse complement strand
CCGCCAGCAAACTCGGGCACGTTTTTCAGATGTTTGGGCCATGGCAGGCGCTCCAGCATTCTGATGGTGGCCACGATGTGGTGATTGATCACTTCGCGCTCGGCGGTGGTCAAGGTTCCTTTGCGGATACACAGGTTGTCGATTTCATCCGCCGTCAAAAAGTCGGTCTGCACCCCATGGGTGTTGCGCCAACGCAACTCGCTGCCAATGCGCCGAACGCGGGCGATGTCCTCCTCGCGCATGGCCTCGCCACCGACGTTCACCTGTCGGATGAAGCTCCGCTGGTCGTCCAACGCCAGCTGATGCGCAGTCGCATTTGCCAACAGGGTTGCTTCAGCGGCTGGGTCTGTCACCGGTCGCAAGGCCAGCTGCTGCCTAAGTGCGGCAATTTCAGCATCACGCTTGAGCACTTCAAAACGTGTGTCAATCAGATCGATGCGGTCAAACAGGGTTTGTAACTTGGTGGACTTGTCGACCACATGCACCGGGGTGGTGACTTTGCCGCAATCGTGCAGCAGGCCAGCGATCTTGAGCTCATAACGGTCTGCCTCACTCATCGAAAAATCGGCCAGCGGCCCCTGCTGGATCGCGGCCACCGCGTCTGCCAGCATCATGGTCAGCGCGGGCACGCGATGGCAGTGACCGCCGGTGTAACGGGACTTCTCATCAATGGCCAAGTTGATCAGGCCAATGAAGGACTCAAACAGCTCTTCCAGTTGCGACATCAACAGCCGGTTGCTCAGGGCAATGGCCGCCTGAGACGCCAGCGACTCGACCAGGCTTTGATCAGGGCCAGAGAACGATACCACCGCCTCGCTACCGGGTTGGCGCGCATTGATCAACTGCAGTACCCCGATCACATCACCTTCATGGTTGCGCATGGGCACTGTCAAAAACGACTGCGAGCGGTAGCCGGTGCGTGCATCAAAGACACGGGTGCCCGAGAAGTCGAACTCATCCTCATCACAATAGGCGTCATCAATGTTCACCGTCACACCATGGATGGCGGCATACGCCGCCACCAACGAGTCGTTGGGTCGACCATCCTCACCATAGAGGTGGATCAAAGGAAAATCAATCGGCTTGCCCGACGTGCCCCCCATGGCAATGTTGAGTGAATCGGTCCGCAGAATCTCCACCCGCAGAGTTCGGTGGTCGTCCAGCATCCGGTACAAGGTGCCACCATCGGCATGGGTGATGGTTTTGGCCGCCAGCAGGATTTGCTCCAGCAGACGCGTGATGTCGCGCTGCCGTGACAGCGAGGCGCCAATATCATTGAGCCGATCGAGCCGTCTCAGCAGTTCGTCAACCCGACTGGAACCATCGATCATTGTTGTACCCATCAACCACTCCGTCCTTATTGACTTGCCAAATACCCAGACAACTCGAGAAATTGTACGAAATGATTGCATTTTTTGTGCAAAAGGCGACAACTTGTCGCCTACTATCCGAATCTGCGAGTTTTATTGTCTATGCTCAACCGAGTCTTCCCTTGCCTTCAGTCCAGCCCTGACACCGGTATCCGGTCAAACACACGTTGCCGCGCGTGGCACCATCAGGTCGCCATAGACACTTGGCGCTGGTTGCGAACTGCCTTGGCCTGCGCCGCTGTGCAGGCGACGACTGGCCTGGCCGCGTCAGCGCAGGTTTTGCCTGAGACCGTGACCACGGCCCTGGCGCGGGCCAAAATTCCAGTCGATTCGGTCAGTGTGATGGTCGCAGATGCCGTGGGACAGTCACCGCCGCGCCTGAGCTACCGTGCCGATGTACCCCAGAACCCGGCCTCGGTCATGAAACTGGTCACCACCTACGCGGCACTCGACCTGCTGGGTCCGTCGTTTAGCTGGCGCACCCCGGTCTGGCTGGATGGCACGGTGCGCGACGGGGTCCTCAAAGGCAAGCTGGTGATACAAGGTCAGGGTGACCCCAAACTGGTGCAGGAACGGCTGCTATTTTTGTTGCAGCGGGTTCAGGCTCTGGGCGTGCGCCATATCGACGGCGACATCGTATTGGACAAAAGCCTGTTTGCCCCAATCGACCTGAGTCCGGCCGACTTTGATGGCGACCCGCTGCGCCCTTACAACGTGCAACCGGAGGCCTTGTCGTTCAACTTCAAGTCGGTCACGCTGACCTTGACCCCCGATCTGGCGGCCAAAGTGGCGCGGATTCACTACAGTGTGCCCCTTTGGGGGGTGGAGACCACCGACAGCGTGCCCCTGAGCAACGACGCGAGCGTCAGTTGTGGCGATTACCGGCAAAGACTGGTGGCCAACTTCTCGGATCCATCACGCCTGCAACTGTCCGGCAGTTACCCGGCCGCGTGTGGCGAAAAAACCTGGTCACTCGCCTATGCCGACCCGAGCAGCTACAACGCGCGCAACCTGGAAGCACTCTGGCGCAGCCTGGGCGGCCAGCTCAGCGGGCGCGTGCGTGACGGCAAAGCGCCAGCGGGTGCGCCCACCTTTCAGTTGCAAAGCCCGGCGCTGGCCGAGTTGATCCGCGATATCAACAAGTTCAGCAATAACCTGATGGCGCAGCAGCTGTTTCTGACGCTGGCGCTGCCAGCGGTTGACCCTGCCAGCGGTGAACTGCCGCCCACAGTCACACCGGTCACGCGTGAAATGGCTCGTGCGCTGGTGCAACGCTGGTGGCAGCAGCGGGTGGGTGAAAGTTACCCCTTGACCATTGACAACGGTGCCGGTCTGTCACGTCAGGCCCGCCTGAGCGCCCAAGGCTTGGCACAGATGCTGCGATTGGCCTACACCTCGGCCTATATGCCGGATCTGATGGCCTCATTGCCAATCGTGGGGGTCGATGGCACGCTCAGACGCAGCCGCGCCACACCAGCCAGTGCGCACCTGAAAACCGGCAGCCTGCGCGATGTGATGGCCCTGGCCGGCTACGTCCATCTGCCAGATGGCAAACGCCTGTGTCTGGTCGCCATCATCAATCACACCAACGCACCGGCCGGCCGGCCGGCCCTGGACGCGCTGGTGCAGTGGGCACTTGGCAGTACGCGACAATGATGTTCTCAAACCGTTGACGCATTGACCTTTCTGCTTGTTCGAACCATGACCCTGACTGATTTCATTGGCACGCTGGCTGCCGTGCTGACCACGGGCAGTTTTCTGCCGCAAGCCTGGCACACCTTCACCACCAAAGACGTCAGTGGGATCTCACTGGGCATGTACAGCGTGTTCACCACCGGAGTGGCGGCCTGGCTCATTTACGGTCTGTTGTTGCAGGCCTGGCCGATCGTGATCGCCAATGCCATCACGCTGACGCTGGCCGCCACCATTCTGGTGATGAAGCTGCGCTACCGATAAAGTCACCGCGCCACGGGTTTACCCGATGGGCACCTGATCAGTCCAACGCTAAGATGTTCATTTGAAATAGTACGGTCGTTCTTTTAATATGGAGATGCTTGATGCGGCAGTTTAAATTGTTGGGTGTGGCTCTGGGTGCGGCGCTGCTGGTGGCAGCTTGCGGCGGTGGTGGCGACGGTAACCAGGCGCCTGCGGTCAGCTACACCGCGGTGGTGTCGTTTGGCGACAGTTTGAGCGACGCAGGAACGTATAAGGTCGGTCCTGTTGCGGCACTGGGTGGCGGTATGTTCACCGTCAACGGGATTGCCGGTGCGCCGGGTGCGGAGCCGGTGCCCAGCTACAACTGGGCGCAACTGGTGTCGGCTGCTGCCATTGGCAAAGTCAATTGTGCCGCCCGCACAGGTGGTTTTGGTGTCCCGGTGACCCCGGTGGCGGGCTGCACCAACTACGCGCAAGGCGGCTCACGCGTCAAAGACCCCATCGGAACCGGCAATGCTGGCGGTATCACCGCGGCGCTGACCGAGTCGGTGACGACGCAGATCGCCAACTTTGCCATTGATGGCAACAAGATCACTGGCAAAGAGCTCATCACGGTGCTGGCTGGCGCCAATGACCTGTTTGCCCAGACGGATACTCTCAGCCGCAACGCGACCCTGGCTGGAGGTCAGGCGCTTGCCACATCGCTGGTCACACAACTCGTGTCTTTGGCACCGACAGCGCAAATGGCCGCCGCTCAGGTGTTTATCGGTACGGCCATTCAGACCGAGGCCGCCAAATCCACTGCCACACCCACCAGCATTATTTCCGCCGCGGTAACCGCCGCCGCCACCCATGCCGCGACCAACGGTTACAGCACGACGGCTGTAGCCAATGCTGCCACGATCGGTGCCACGGCAGGAGCCGCCGCCACAACGGCCGGCAACACGTATGCAGCGACAACCGGTGCCCAGATTGCTGGTGCAGGTATGGTGCAAGCCGCAACAGACCTGGTCGTGGCGGTCAAAGGCTTGATCGCACAGGGTGCCAAGCGCATTGTTGTGGTCAACATTCCTGACGTCAGTCAGACCCCTATGGCCATGGCTACACCGGCCAACCAGCAGGCGCTGGTGCTGGCGCTGACAAAAGCCTTCAATGCGGCGCTGCAGGCGGGCTTGAACGGCACCGCAGAAGTGGTGCTGGTCGACGCTTTTGAGGAAAACCGGCGTCAGTTGGCTGATCCTGCGCACTATGCCCTGACCAACATCAAGGACATTGCCTGCAATTTGAGCACGACGGTTAACCCGTTGGCCAGTTCCTTGGCCTGTAACAGCAAAAACCTGATCCCGGGCGACACCTCGCGCTATATGTTTGCCGACGGCGTACATCCCACCCCTTATGGTCACAAGCTGCTGGCGCAATATGTATCCAAAGCCCTGGTCACAGCGGGCTGGCTGTAAGACTGCGCATCATCCGGAGAAGAACACATGAAGCAATCCCTCAAATTTCTGGCTGCCACGGCGGCTTTGATGGTGTCGGCCGGTGCCTTGGCGCAAAGCGCAGGCAGCTGGTTGGTGCGCGCTGGCGCGACCCGGCTTAGCCCGGATGTCAGCAGCGGCTGCCTGTCAGCACCCGACTTTGGCGACAACGGTGTCGGCGGCGCTTTGGGCTGCAGCCGCAGCGACGTGAGTGGCAACACCCAGTTGTCGGGCGGCATCACTTACATGTACACCGACAACCTGTCGGTTGATTTGCCGGTGGCCTTGCCGTTCAAGCACAAGATCATTGGCGATGGCTCGTTGCAAGGCACCGGGGTTCTTGCCGAAGTCAAAGCACTGCCGATTACCCTGTTCTTGCAGTACCGTTTTTTGCCGGCCAGCGCCAAGTTCCGCCCGTACGTAGGTTTGGGAGCCACCTATGCCTATTTCTTTGATGAAGAAGGCAGCGGCAAGCTCACCTCTCTGACCAACCCTGGTGGCACACCCACCAAGGTCACGGTGGATGGCAAATTCATCCTGACGCCACAAATTGGCGCATCCTGGATGGTGAACGACAAGTGGTTTGTCGATGTGTGCCTGACCAAGTCCAAATTGAGCACGGTGACCAAACTGTCGACCGGTCAAAAGATGGACATTGCCCTCGATCCGGCAACCTTCACCGTGGCGGTGGGTTACAAGTTTTGACCTCCTGGGGCCAAGTTGCCCCAACGCGTGGCGCGGCAATTGGTGTCTCAGTGTACTAACCCATAAGGTGCCTTGGTCATGCAACCACGCCGGCTGCGCGTCCTCACTTGTTGGCTGTATCTGACCATTGCGGGTGGAACAGCCCATGCCGGGGTCGCCACACCGATGGCGGACTTTCGCAGCGGGCCGGCAAGTGGTTTGTACAGTTACCCATCGGGTTCTCCAGCCACGGTCTTGGATCTCATTCAAGCCAGTCGGCCCCGACCAGCGGCCAGTGCCCAGGGCGAACTGCTTTTGCCACCCAGCGCTGCGAAGGAAGTCAAATCTGCTGCGGTCGTGCTGGTCCATGGCTCGGGCGGGATCTATCCGGAACAAGTCACTTTCTGGGCAAAACTCCTCAACCAGCAGGGTATCGCTGCCTTCGTCATCGATGTGTTTGGCCCTAGAGGTGTCAAATCAACCGGTGAGGACCAGAGTCAAGTGCCGTTTGCCACCGACACGGCAGATGCTTTTGCGGCGTTGGGTATGCTGGCAAGCCATCCACAGATTGACCCGAAACGTATCGCCATCATGGGATTTTCACGCGGCGGCATCACGGCTGTGCGCAGTGGTGCGGTGCCAATCATCAAGGGCGCGGCGCCTGCCGGCCTGCGCTTTGCTGCCCATATCGCCATCTACAGTGGCGGTTGCGCCGGGGTACTTTCCATCACACCCAAAACCGGTGCCTTCAGCCCGGAGCCCATGCTGTTTGTGCATGGCGACGCCGACGACTATGCCTATCTCAGCGATTGCCGCAGCTACGCGCAGCGCATCAAGGCGGCAGGCACACCCACTGAAGTGGTGGTTCTGCCGGGCGCACGGCACAAGTTCGATGTAGACAGCACCAGGTTGATCCACTTGCCCTCCAATCCGAAAAGCAAAGAGGGCTGTCCGCTGGAATATGACCTATTGGACCTGAAGGTACGTGACGGTCGCAGTGGTGAGGCGCTGTCCACCGACAAGGCGAAGGAAATCGGCAACGATTTGTGCAGCACCAAAGGTGCCACCATGGAGGGCAATCATGCAGCCCGCGACGCGGCTGGCAAGGCCGTGCTTGAATTCCTGGGCCGAACGCTCGGACCTTGAATCCCGCTTTTGCGTCAGATTTGGCGACCTGACTGGCTGGCCGAATGTGGTTTCAACTGGCAGCGCGGCTCAAACGGTCACGCACCCCGTCCCAGTCAGCGCCGTCGGGCAATGATTCAACCCATATCCCTTTGACACCCTGTGCATCAAAATCGCGCAGCGCCGCAAACAATTGCTGCGCCGTGCTGACAGCATCGTCGGGCATCTTGCGGTACAGCACCTGTCGAGGCAGACGGGCAAACGCCGTGCGGCTGTAGATCGCAAAGGCCGGACTGGGAATCGCCAGCCCAACGCCATCGTCCAGTCGCGCCAGCGCAGCCTGTAGTGCTGCTAGCGTCATCAAACGTACCGTGGCCCTGGGTGCATAGTGCGAATCAAGCGTGCCCGACGCCTTGGGGGCAACGTTTGCAGAAACTTCTGGCGCGTCATTCAACAACACCTTGAGATCACACGCGGCCTGCACTTGTGCAACCGTGATGCCTCCAGGGCGCAGCAGCACCGGCAGGCCACGGGTGCAATCAATGATGGTGGACTCGATGCCCACCCGACACGGCCCACCATCCAGAATCAGCAAATCCTCGCCAAACTCGGCTTGCACATGCGCGGCCGTGGTCGGACTGACCCGGCCAAACTGATTCGCGCTGGGTGCGGCAATGCCGATGACAGCACCCGAATTCGTCAGGCCGTGCAGCAAAGACTGCGCGACGGGATGTGAGGGGCAGCGCAGGCCTATGGTGGCGTGATCACCTGCAGCGACATTGGCGACACCGGGATTTCTGGGCAGGATCAGCGTCAATGGGCCGGGCCAGAAGACGGCCATCAGCGCCCGGGCAAAATCCGGAATGCTGTGGGCAAAATGATCTGCCAGCGTGGCATTGGCGATGTGCACGATCAGCGGATGACCGGCCGGACGCCCTTTGGCGGCAAAAATTTGGCCCACCGCGGCGTCATTGCAGGCGTCTGCGGCCAACCCATAAACTGTCTCGGTCGGCAAACCCAACAGGCCGCCAGCGCTGAGGCAGCGTGCGCCCGCAGCGATCGAGTCAGGATGCGCTCCGGGCAGGATCACCACCCACCCCACACCGTCCAGGCCAGCATCAAAACGCCTCGATACCCAGCAGCGCGGCCGCTTGCAGCGCCATTGCTTTGGCTTGGGCGGCGCTCGCCGCGGTCACGGTCAGGTGGCCCATCTTGCGGCCCTTGCTGGCTTTGAGCTTGCCGTACAGGTGCAGATGCACGCCCGGCAGCGCCAGCACCTGATCCCAGGCCGGCGTGGCCGCATCCACCCACAGGTCACCCAGCAGGTTGAGCATGACCGCCGCACTGTGCTGGCGCGGCTCGGTCAGAGGCAGACCCGCCAGGGTGCGCACCTGCAGCTCAAACTGCGACACATCACAGGCGTCAAGCGTGTAGTGCCCGCTGTTGTGCGGGCGCGGCGCCATCTCGTTGACCACCAGCGCACCGAGTTGGGTATGGGCAGCCGTGTTTTCGGTCAATACGAAGAATTCGACGCACAGCACACCCACATAATGCAGTTCATTCGCAATTGATTTAGTAGCTGCTACCGCTTGCTTAATAAGCGCTGGAGGCAGATTATGTTCATCAACCTCGGTCACCGCCAGAATACCATTGCGATGCAAGTTGCGCTGCGGCGGGAAGTGCACACACACGCCGTCTGCTCCGCGGGCCACGATCACCGAGCATTCGGCCGCCAGAGGCAGCAACTGCTCCAGCACGCAGGGCACGTTTTTCAGCGCGTCCCAGGCCGCGGCCAGCTCTGCCAGACTGCCCACGCGCATTTGACCCTTGCCGTCATAGCCCAGGCGTGCCGTTTTCAGGATGCCGGGCATCAGCGCGGCCGGTACCGCGGCCAGCTGCTCGGGCGTCTCAATCACCGCGTAGGGCGCCACCGGCACACCGCTGCGTGCCAGATGGGCTTTTTCCTTGACGCGGTCCTGCGCAATCGCCACCGCGTCGGCACCGGGTGCGGTGGGGCGGGCCGCGCCCAGCGTCACCAAAGCCGGTGCGGGCACGTTTTCAAACTCGGTGGTAATCGCCGCGCAGCGTTGCATCAACTGCGCCAGTCCCTGCTGGTCAAGGTAGCCGGTCTGGATGTGGTAGTGGCTCACCAGCCCGGCGGGGCTGATGACGTCGGGGTCAAGCACAACGGTGTAATAGCCCATGGCCTGGGCCGCTTGCACAAACATGCGCCCCAGCTGGCCACCGCCCATCACACCCAGCGTGGTCGGCTGACCACTGGCGCCGACCTCACCGGGAAGCAACAGCTGGTGGTTCATAACACCGGGGGCAACGTCATGTCGCGCGCCATCTGGGTTTGGGCCGCGCGAAAGTCTTCCAGGCGGGCGCGCAGCACGATGTCGCTGTTGGCCAGCATGGCCACCGCAAACAGGGCCGCATTGGCCGCGCCGGCTGCGCCGATGGCAAAAGTGGCCACCGGAATGCCTTTGGGCATTTGCACAATGCTGTGCAGCGAGTCCACTCCACTCAGATACTTGCTGGGCACCGGCACGCCCAGCACTGGCACGGTGGTTTTGGCCGCCAGCATGCCGGGCAGGTGCGCCGCGCCACCGGCGCCGGCAATGATCGCCTTGAGCCCGCGCCCGGCGGCTTTTTCGGCGTAGGCAAACATGTCATCGGGCATTCTGTGGGCAGACACGACCCGCGCCTCGTGGTGGATACCGAACTGTTGGAAAATGTGGACTGCGTGCTGCATGGTGTCCCAGTCTGAGCTGGAACCCATCAGCACACCGATTTGGATGGAGTTCATGCGCAGATTTTACGTTTGCCCTGGAAATCTGCGCCCAACGCCCCCATCTGACCTGACTTTCATAAAACCTGCGAGACCGCCATGATCAATATCACCATGCAAAACTTCGAGACCGAAGTGATTGCCGCCTCCATGACCCAGCCGATTCTGATCGACTTCTGGGCACCCTGGTGCGGCCCGTGCAAGGCCCTTGGCCCGGTGCTGGAAAAGCTTGAAGTCGAGTACGCCGGGCGCTTCACGCTGGCCAAGATCAATTCCGACGACGAGCAGCAACTCGCCGGTGCTTTTGGCATCCGCAGCATTCCCACCTGCATCCTGATGATGGGCGGCAAACCGGTCGACGGTTTTGCTGGCGCACAAAGTGCCGGGCAGATCAAGACCTTTCTCGACAAACACCTGCCTTCTGAAGGCGAGCTGGTGGCCGAAGCCGAGGCCGACGAGGCCAAGGCGCTGCTGGAGTCGGGCGACCCGCAAGCGGCACTGGAAAAACTCGCCGATGCGCTGGCGGTAGACCCCGGCAACGACGACACCCGTTACGACTATGTCAAGTTGCTGATCGAACTCGGTGGCTTTGAGGAAGCCGAGGCCGCCTTGGCACCCAAGCTGGCCGAGATCCCGCGCAAACTGCGTTTTGAAGCCTTGTCACAGTGGCTCGACGCACTCTTATTCATAGCTACCAGTGATTACTCCCATTGGACAATGGAGCAATTTGACGAAAAAATTGCGACCAACAAACGTGACTTTGACACGCGTTTTGCCAAAGCCAGAATGCTGATCGCCTTGCGCGAATGGACCGCCGCCATGGATGAATTGCTGGAGATCATCATGCGCGACAAGAAATGGCAGGACGAAGCCCCGCGCAAGGCGTTTGTGGCGATTCTGGAACTGCTGACTCCGCCCAAACCCAAGGCCGCTGCACCCACACCGGGCAAAACCGCCGGTGGCATCGAGGTGCTCGGCAAAGCGGCCATCAACGAAGACCCGCAGGCGGCATTGGTGTCGAGCTACCGGCGCAAGTTGAGCATGATGCTCAATTGAGCGGCTTCTCACATCTCAGCGACCGCCGCACGCCAACTCAGGCGGTCAGCCGAACCAAGGCTTCCTGGTACTTCTCGGCAGTTTTGTCGATCACTTCACGTGGCAAGTGTGGCGCCGGCGGGGTTTTGCTCCAGGGTTTGCCTGCTACTTGGGCGCTTTCCAGCCAGTCGCGCAAAAACTGCTTG
>NZ_JAGPBB010000039.1 GCF_018063565.1 Rhodoferax sp. | reverse complement strand
GCAGCTTGAAGGTCTGCAAACCCTCTGCGATACTCCTCCGACTCGGCTGTCCGCAGTGGCACGCTGAGTACCGTGTATCTCAGCTTGTCCGGGCTAAGAACTTACACCACGTCTTGGGACACAACCGGCGTGACTCTACGAACATACTTTCCCTGCAGCCAAAGCATTGGACCTAATGCAAAAAGGTAGAAGTAACGCTCCCAGTCACCAAAACTCCATTCTTTGTTCATGAAGGCTTCAGTATCGAGCCTAAGTTCCATGCAATTTTTCATGCGTCTCAGACGCTAACAACTGCCTTGTAAGAAGCACTGCATCTGCGACAAGGGTCGCATCCGTGTTTTGCAAGTGCTTCATCGCTTGCTTCAGATTAGGTTTTGACCATAAGCCAAACCGAGCGAGGCACTGCTGCTGCGCTGGTCAATCTCGCGCATCCGACGCTCAAGGTCATAGATGTCGGCCGCGTGTGAAAGGTAAACGTCATCGAAGTCTTTCTGGGACTTGATGTTCGGCATGAGTGAGACGATAAGCTGCGTAAGCTTTAAAAATATGGACATGGTAAGCCCTCCTGAAATTTGCAAGGTCAGTATAAGGGTTTACCCTATATTTTTGTGTTGAAGGGGCTGTTTTAGGGAAGCATGCCCATGTTGTCAATTTGCCTTTGATTTTTATTTCGGGGTGTTAACGTCGGGTACAACTGTGATGTTCCATGTCTGCAGCAGTTTTGCCCGCCTGGCTATCGTGAATTTTGATTGCTTGACCCGATGCAATGCCAGACTGGCAAATTTGGAGTCGTTCCTAACGGAGTTGAAATGGGTCTTATTGGCAATATTCTGTGGTTCATATTTGGTGGCTGCCTGATGGGGATCGGATGGTGGCTAGCCGGGTTGCTGGCTGCTGTCACCATCGTCGGCATTCCGTGGGCAAAAGCTTGCTTTGTCATTGGCCAGTTTGCGTTCTTTCCGTTCGGT
Source organism: Rhodoferax sp. (assembly GCF_018063565.1). GTDB lineage: Bacteria > Pseudomonadota > Gammaproteobacteria > Burkholderiales > Burkholderiaceae_C > Rhodoferax. The sequence continues at coordinate 35,643 of NZ_JAGPBB010000039.1, read as the reverse complement.
AAAGAGGCTGTCAGTCGTAAGGATTTGACCAGGAAAGACGACATCGGAACCGGTGTGCTGGGGTTGATTGGCAACATCACCTGGTTCTTGTTTGCGGGCATCTGGCTGGCCATCGGTCACCTGAGTTCGGCGCTTGTTTGCTTTGTCACCATCATTGGCATTCCGTTTGGCATTCAGCACATCAAACTCGCCCTCATTGCCCTGGCACCCATTGGCAAAACCATTGTGGACAGATAAGTTGCCGCTGGGGGGCGTTTGCAAGCTTACGATCCGCCGGAATCACCGGTCACGGTCGTCCGGAATACCCAACATCGGATTCGGTGACGCGGTGACTCCGGCGCCACCGGCGATTGGCTACCCGGTTCTGCTGGAAGAATTTCCGGCACCGCAACTGCGGGCGTATCCGAAATACACTGTCGTTGCCGAAAAGTTCCATGCTGTGTGCCTGCTGGGACTAGCCAACACACGCATGAAGGATTGCTTTGATTTGTGGGTGCTGATGGAAGACGCCACACTTGATCCGTCCGAAATGTGCCGAGCAATTGAAGCAACCTTTGAGCGCCGCAAAATGCCCATGCCGACCAAGGTCCCCTTCGGGTTTACCGACGCCTTTGCAGGCGATTTAACAAAACAAACTCAGTGGAAGGCATTTCTGAAAAAGAATCAGCTTGATCCAATTGTGCTGGCCGATGTGGTGAGCAGATTGCGCGGTAGGTTTCAAGCGATCGCGGTCATTTGAGTCCGCAAGAAAGGCAACTTTGTGTTGGATTCGAATCCTGTGAAATGGTCGGGGCGAAAGGATTCGAACCTTCGACCCTCTGGTCCCAAACCAGATGCGCTACCAGGCTGCGCTACGCCCCGACTGCGACATTGTAAATGGTCAATAGCCATGAGTCGGCTGCAGATACCCCATTCCCCGCAAAATCGCGGCCACAACCTTCAAAAAGTATCTCGTGCATCATCACCATCCATCCCTGCCCTGGCTGGAGTCTGGCCAAAACTTTCCACCAGTGACGCAGGCGTGGGGACCTCACTCCAATGCGCCCGGTCTGTTGTGCGCCGGCGCTGATTTGACGGTGCCAAGTCTCTTCAATGCCTACCGTCAGGGGATATTTCCATGGTTCAGCGACCAACAGCCGATCCTCTGGTGGAGTCCGGACCCCCGCATGCTGCTGGCCGTCGAGGAGTTCCGGTTGCACGCCTCCCTGCGCAAAACCCTGAAAAAATTTGTCCAGTCACATGCCTATGAAATTCGGGTTGACAGCGCCTTTGAAAGGGTGATCAGAAACTGCGCCTCAAGCGCTCGGGCAGGTCAACACGGCACCTGGATCATTCCGCAGATGGTTCGGGCCTACCAGGACTTTCACGCGGCGGGTTTTGCACACAGTGTCGAAACCTGGACAAACGGTGAACTTCTGGGTGGTCTGTATTTTGTTTCGGTTGGTCGGGCCGTGTTTGGTGAGTCCATGTTTCATCGCACCACGGACAGTTCAAAACTTGCCTTGGCAGCATTGGTCGCGATGTGTCGACATTTTGGTGTCACCCATATTGACTGCCAGCAAAACACCCGGCACCTCGCGTCCTTTGGCGCCAGAGAGGTCGCTCGTGCCACGTTCATTCAGCAGTTGGATCAGGATATCTCCACGGCGCAACCCGCCTGGCAATTCTCGCCCCTATACTGGAATGAGATCGTCAACATTGGACAGTCTGATACGTGACGCTTGACCATCCACTCCATGCAGAGCAACTGCAGTTTTATGCCACAGCGAGCTACCCGTGCAGCTATTTGCCAGGGCGCGTGGCCAGATCACTGGTGCTTGCACCTCCACAAGCGGTCGACACCAGTCTATACAGCCGTCTGGTCGACAGCGGTTTCCGTCGCAGTGGCGCCTATATCTACCGTCCGCATTGCCACCCCTGTCAGGCCTGTGTTTCCATTCGTCTACCGGTGGCGCGCTTTGTTGCGAGCCGCAGCCAACGCCGGGCATGGGAGCAACACGCCACTCTGGAAGCCAGTTTGACCGCCCCGTTTTTCCTGGACGAACATTTCACCCTCTATTCGCGCTATCAAAAAAGCCGACACGCGGGTGGCGGTATGGACCATGACGACGTCCAACAGTATCTTGACTTCCTGATTCAGTCGCATGTCTCATCGCTGATGGTCGAGTTCCGCCAGCCAGCGCCATCGGGTAAGGTCGGAGAACTCAAGATGGTGTCCATCATCGACCGCCTGCACGACGGGCTATCGGCGGTATACACCTTTTATGACCCCACGCCAGGGCAAAGCCTGGGTACCTTCAATGTCCTGTGGCAGATTCAATTGGCGCAGCAACTTGACCTGTCCCACCTGTACCTGGGGTACTGGATTCAGCAATGCCCCAAGATGGCTTACAAAGCGCGCTTTCGGCCACACGAACTGTTTGTTGATGGTCGCTGGGTGTTAGATTTCACCAGATAAAATAACCCCTGTTTAGTCAGGAACAGGCATGCGAAAAATCGATTTGGAAACGCCCTCGACACCCTCGGTGCAGGTGATCGAGCGAATGTTCACCTTGCTCGATGTACTGGCGTCGCGCGAACAGGCGATGCCACTCAAGGAGATCAGTGAAAAAGCAGGTTTGCACCCGTCAACCACACACCGCATCTTGAACGACCTCGCGACCGGCCGCTTTGTGGACCGACCGCAGGCTGGCAACTATCGCCTGGGTATGCGTTTGCTGGAACTGGGAAATCTGGTCAAGAACCGTCTCAATGTCCGCGATGCTGCGCTGGAGCCGATGCGCGAGTTGCACCGCATTACCCAACAACCGGTAAATCTGAGCATGCGCCAAGGTGATGAAATCGTGTATGTCGAACGCGCGTACAGCGAGCGCTCGGGCATGCAGGTCATCCGTGCCATTGGTGGTCATGCGCCCTTGCATCTGACATCGGTTGGCAAACTGTTCCTGGCAGCAGACGATGCCCAAAAAATAAGAATGTACGCGTCTCGAACCGGGCTGAGCGGCCATACCAAGAACAGCCTGACCCAGCTGGCGAATCTTGAGCGCGAGCTCGCTAAAGTAAGGCGTGACGCATTTGCCACCGACAACGAAGAGCTGGAACTTGGCGTGCGCTGCATGGCCGCCGGCATTTACGACGATCAAGGCAAATTGGTTGCGGGGTTGTCCATTTCAGCACCAGCCAGCCGAATGGAAGAAGCCTGGTTGCCCAAGCTCAGGGCCACGGCTGAACAAATCTCACGTAGCCTGGGATATCACCGCTAATGCGCCATCAGTGAGCGAGCTTCAATCAGCGAATTGGTGCGGCTCGGAGCAGACTCGATCCAGCTGCGCACCCGTTCGGCATCGCCAAGGCGACTGAGTTTTCCCGCCGAATCCAGAAACACCATGATCAGTTTGCGCCCGGCCACCTGTGCCTGCATCACCAGGCATTGACCGGCCTCACTGATGTATCCGGTCTTTTGCAACCCAATGTCCCAGGTTGGATTTTTTACCAAACGATTGGTATTGTTGTATTGAAGGGTCCGGGCACCCACTTCAACCTGATAACCCGTTGAGGTGGTGAGTTCACGCAGCAGAGCGTCGCGGTGGGCAAAATCAACCAGCTTGACCAAATCCTGGGCACTCGACTGGTTGGCACTGGACAGCCCGGTCGGTTCGACATACCGGGTATCTTTCATGCCGAGAGCACGCGCCTTGGCGTTCATCAAACCCGTGAAAACCGGCAAACCACCCGGGAAGGTGCGACCCAAGGCGTGGGCAGCACGGTTCTCGCTCGACATCAGGGCAAGATGCAGCAGTTCACCGCGACTCAGCACACTGCCAACCCGAAGTCGGGAAGAACTACCTTTTTCGGTATCGACATCCTCCTGCGACACCGTGATCAACTCGTCCATCGAAAGATTGGCGTCACGAATAACCACCCCGGTCATCAACTTGGTCAGGGAAGCGATCGGAAGCACCGCCTTGTCATTTTTGCTGAACAAAACCTCGCTGGTATCCTGATCCACGACCAGCGCAACGCTGGACTTCAAATTGAGCGCATCGTCGTCCAAATGCAGTCCCGCCAGTTGCCCAAACGAAGCCCTTGGCGTGACCAGTGGCCGGCTCGCAAGCATGCTCTTGCGGTCAACACTGGCGTACTTCCCGGGTGTAGCGGCTCGTGTCGATTGGACAACCGGCGCATGCCGCTGTTTCTTGATTACCACGGCCTTTTTGGTTTTGACCACTTTGGCACGACTGCTGGCCGCCTGGGCGATTGTTGGCGCGGCCACCAGCAGCATCCCCAAGACACTCATGACACAAACCCAGGCGCGGGTTTTACCCCTCAACGCAAAAAATGGAATACCAACCATGGCCTGACTCCTGTGCCGACGACACCAAAGTCGCAAGTTTATACGCAAAAAGCCTCGCAAACACAAGTACTTGCGAGGCTTTCTTAATGCGGATGTGAACTTAACCCTGTGCTGCGACCCGCTCCGCCTGGCTGCTCAGTTTATTCAAGGCACTCAAATATGCTTTGGCAGAGGCCACCACAATATCCGGGTCGGCACCAACACCGTTGACCACTCTGCCACTGTTCTGCAAACGCACCGTCACCTCCCCCTGGCTCTCGGTCGATCCACTGATCGCGTTGACCGAATAAAGCACCATCTCGGCACCACTCTTGACGTTGATTTCGATGGCTTTCAGGGAGGCATCCACCGGGCCATTGCCGTTGGATTGCCCTGTGACCTCTTTGCCATCCATGGTCATGATCACGGTCGCCTGCGGCATTTCACCGGTTTCGCTGTGCTGTGCCAGGGACACAAACCCAAAGCGGTCATGACTTTGCGCCACATTCTCTTCGCTGACCAGGGCCAGAATGTCTTCGTCAAAAATTTCACTCTTGCGATCAGCCAGATCCTTGAACTTGATGAACGCGTTGTTGATTTCTGATTCGCTGTCCATGGTCACGCCCAACTCCTGCAACCGCAGTTTGAAGGCATTGCGACCGCTCAGTTTGCCCATCACGATTTTGTTGTTGCTCCAGCCCACATCTTCAGCGCGCATGATTTCGTAGGTATCACGTGCTTTCAGTACACCGTCCTGATGGATGCCCGACGCATGTGCAAATGCATTGGCACCCACCACGGCTTTGTTGGGCTGCACCACAAACCCGGTGGTCTGGCTGACCAGTCGGCTTGCTGCAACGATATGTTTGGTATCAATGCCCAAATCCAGCCCAAAGTAGTCTTTGCGCGTCTTGACTGCCATGACGATTTCTTCCAGTGAACAGTTGCCAGCGCGCTCACCCAAACCATTGATGGTGCACTCGACTTGCCGGGCACCGCCAATCTTTACACCGGCCAGCGAATTGGCCACGGCCATGCCCAGATCGTTATGGCAATGCACCGACCAAATGGCTTTGTCACTGTTGGGAATACGCTCACGCAGGTCCCTGATGAAATTGCCATACAGCTCAGGGATTGCATAACCCACGGTGTCCGGTACGTTGATGGTGGTAGCACCTTCGTTGATAACCGCCTCAAAAACACGACACAGGAAATCCGGATCTGAGCGATAGGCATCTTCAGCACTGAACTCGATGTCGCCCATCAAGTTGCGGGCAAAGCGCACCGCAAGTTTTGACTGCTCGAACACCTGGTCAGGCGTCATGCGCAATTTTTTCTCCATGTGCAACGGACTGGTCGCCAGAAACAGGTGCAGACGACCGGCGTTCGCAGGCTTCAGCGCTTCGGCTGCACGGGCGATGTCGCGGTCACTGGCACGCGCCAGCGAACATACGGTTGAATCCTTGATCGCCTCGGCGATCGCCTTGATGCATTCAAAGTCGCCGTTGGAGCTTGCGGCAAAACCAGCCTCGATCACATCCACCTTCAGACGCTCCAGTTGCCGGGCAATGCGCAGTTTTTCATCGCGCGTCATGGAAGCACCCGGCGACTGCTCGCCGTCGCGCAAGGTGGTGTCAAAAATTACCAATTTATCGCTCATATCCAGGCTCCATTTGATTCGATCCAGTCATTTTGAACATTTGCACACCCCAACAAAAAAGCCCGCTGCGGTGGCAAACGGGCTTTGAGTTGATGCATTCGCGCGCTAACAACGCCACCCGTCGGGAGGAGTTTCTAGGGCTAGTCGTTGCATGAACATGGTGGGAATGTAACACAGGTTTTTCCCCACAACACGGCGTGGCCGTTGGCAAGGCTTCAGTGCAGTCCCATTTCGTCGGGCTCGTCTTTCGACGTGCTGATCACGCTGGTCGGTACTCCCTTGGCCTTGCGCCAGAAGTAAATCAAATAGCCGCTCAGCCCGTAAACCACAAAAATACTGAACATCACGATCGGTGGATCAATGTTGATCACCGCGATCAAGATCACGATCAACACGATGAACACAAACGGCACGCTGCGCTTGACGTGAACGTCTTTGAAACTGTAAAACGGCACATTGGTCACCATGGTCAGACCCGCATACAAAGCCACCGCGAACATCGGCCATGCGAGGTCCTTGCCAACCACGCCAAGGTCCGTCGCCACCCAGATAAAACCCGCCACCAGTGCAGCCGCGGCAGGTGATGGCAGCCCCTGAAAATAGCGTTTGTCAACCACCGCCGTATTCACGTTGAAACGCGCCAATCGCAACGCCGCACAGGCGCAGTAAACAAATGCGGCGATCCAGCCCCATCGCCCCAGCCCCTTGAGAGCCCAGACGTAGGCAATCAATGCCGGTGCAGCACCAAACGACACCATGTCCGACAGCGAGTCCATCTGTTCACCAAACGCACTTTGCGTATTGGTCATACGTGCCACCCGTCCATCCAGGCTGTCAAGCACCATCGCGCAAAAAACCCCGACCGCGGCCAGATCGAAACGCCCGTTGATGGCCATCACCACCGCATAGAACCCACCAAACAACGCCGCCAGCGTGATGAGATTGGGAAGTATGTAGATGCCCTTGCGGCGCTTTCGCACCACAACATTGCCTTGGGAATCGAGTTCAGGATCTGGGGAGTCAAACATGGAGATCGCCTTTTGGGAGCAGGCCATAATAACAAAAGGCCACCGAAGTGGCCTTTTCAGCTAGGGTCTGAACCGCTTAGTTACGGGTTTGATCCACCAGTTTGTTCTTGGCAATCCAGGGCATCATGGCGCGCAACTGGGCACCCACCACCTCAATCTGGTGATCAGCGGTGTTGCGGCGACGCGCCGTCATGCTTGGGTAACCGGTGCGACCTTCAAGAATGAAGTTCTTCGCATAGTCCCCATTCTGAATGCGCTTGAGTGCATTGCGCATGGCTTCACGGCTTTGGGCGTTGATGACCTCCGGACCGGTCACATACTCACCGTACTCGGCATTGTTGGAGATCGAGTAATTCATGTTGGCGATGCCACCTTCATAGATCAGGTCGACAATCAATTTGAGCTCATGCAGGCACTCGAAGTAGGCCATCTCGGGTGCATAACCGGCCTCCACCAGGGTCTCAAAACCCATTTTGACCAGTTCAACGGCACCACCACACAACACCGCCTGTTCACCGAACAAATCAGTCTCGGTTTCTTCCTTGAAGTTGGTCTCGATGATGCCGGCCTTGCCGCCACCATTGGCCATGGCGTAGCTCAGTGCCAGTTCACGGGCACGACCACTCTTGTCCTGATGCACCGCGATCAGATGCGGAACACCACCGCCTTGTGTATAGGTGTTGCGAACAGTGTGGCCGGGTGCCTTGGGCGCCACCATCCACACATCCAGATCAGCACGCGGCACCACCTGGTTGTAATGCACGTTGAAACCGTGGGCAAACGCCAACGACGCCCCCTGCTTCATATTGGGGGCCACATTGTTGGTGTAAACATCGGCAATTTGCTCATCGGGCAGCAGGATCATCACCACATCGGCGATCCTGACAGCATCGTTGACCTCCATCACGGTCAGGCCCGCCTTACCCACCTTGTCCCATGAGGCACCACCTTTGCGCAGGCCGACTACCACCTTCACACCGCTGTCATTGAGGTTTTGTGCATGGGCGTGGCCCTGGCTGCCGTAGCCGATGATGGCGACGGTCTTGCCCTTGATCAGGCTCAGATCACAATCCTTGTCGTAAAAAACTTTCATCCATTTCTCCGTTGTAAAAATCAAATAAGCATGTGGAGCAGATTTTTGGTTCTGCCCGCCACCCACTAAACACGCAAAATCCGCTCTCCGCGGCCAATGCCACTTGAACCTGTACGGACCGTTTCCAGGATGGCACCGCGCTCGATGGCGTCCAGAAATGCATCATTCTTGGATTGATCACCCGTCAATTCGATGGTATAGCTGCGCTCGGTCACGTCGATGATGCGACCCCGGAATATATCCGCCATTCGCTTCATCTCTTCGCGCTCCTTGCCCACGGCCCGCACCTTGACCATCATCAATTCGCGCTCGGTGTAGGCGCCTTCCGTCAGATCCACCACCTTGACCACTTCGATCAGCCGGTTCAGGTGCTTGGTGATCTGCTCAATCACTTCGGCCGAGCCGGTGGTTTGGATGGTCATGCGCGACAGACTCGGGTCTTCAGTCGGCGCCACCGTCAGGGACTCGATGTTATAGCCACGGGCCGAAAACAGACCCACAACGCGAGACAGCGCGCCCGCTTCGTTTTCCAGCAAAACTGCAATGATATGTTTCATGATGGGGTGACTCCTCTTTTCGCTGCCCTCCCCTTGCAGCGGTAACTGCAAGGCTTGGCAAACAATAGATTCATCAAAAAAAAGTTGAGGTTAAGAATTTACAGATCTTCGATGCTGAGCAACATCTCGCTGATGCCCTTGCCGGCCTGCACCATCGGAAAGACGTTTTCGGTCGGATCGGTGCGAAAGTCCATGAACACCGTGCGGTCCTTGAGCTTGCGCGCTTCACGCAGGGCTGGCTCCACGTCCTGTGCACGCTCGATCAGCATGCCGACATGCCCGTAGGCCTCAGCCAGCTTGACAAAGTTGGGCAGCGCATCCATGTAACTGTGGCTATAGCGACCCTCGTACTCGATCTCCTGCCACTGGCGCACCATACCCAGGTAGCGGTTGTTGAGCGACACAATCTTGATCGGCGTCTTGTACTGCAAACAGGTGGACAGCTCCTGAATGCACATCTGCACCGAACCTTCACCCGTGATGCAAAACACTTCACTTTGTGGCTTGGCCAGTTTGATGCCCATGGCATAGGGAATGCCCACACCCATGGTGCCCAGGCCGCCCGAGTTAATCCAGCGTCTGGGTTCGTCAAACCGGTAATACTGCGCCGCCCACATCTGGTGCTGGCCGACATCGGAGGTGATGTAGGTGTCTGCGTCCTTCGTCATGTTCCACAGTGTTTCGACCACATACTGCGGTTTGATCACATCGTTCTGACCACGGTCATACTTCAGACACTGGCTGGCACGCCACTCATCGATGGTGGACCACCAGGCAGCCAGCGCATTGGAGTCGGGCTTGACCGAACCCTCCCTGATCATCGCGATCATCTCGGTGAGCACGTCCTTGACATCACCCACGATGGGAATATCAACCTTGACGCGTTTGGAGATACTTGACGGGTCAATATCGATGTGAATGATCTTTCGCTCATTCTGCGCAAAATGTTTGGGATTGCCAATCACGCGGTCGTCAAAGCGGGCACCGATGGCGATCAGCACATCGCAGTTTTGCATGGCGTTGTTGGCTTCCACCGTGCCGTGCATCCCCAGCATCCCGAGGAACTTGCGGTCGCTGGCGGGGTAGGCGCCCAGCCCCATCAAGGTGTTGGTGCAAGGGTATCCCAGCATATCGACCAGTTGGCGCAGTTCGGACGACGCGTTGCTCAGCAACACGCCACCACCACTGTAGATATAGGGACGCTTGGCAGCCAGCAGCAACTGCAAGGCCTTGCGGATCTGTCCGCCATGGCCCTTGCGCACCGGGTTGTACGAGCGCATTTCCACACTCTCGGGGTAACCGTGAAAGGCCACCTTTTTGAACGACACGTCTTTCGGAATATCCACCACCACTGGGCCTGGGCGACCACTACGCGCGATATGAAACGCCTTTTTCATGATCATCGCCAGATCGCGCGCATCCTTGACCAGAAAGTTGTGCTTGACGATCGGGCGGGTGATGCCCACGGCGTCACACTCCTGGAACGCGTCCATGCCGATGGCATGGGTGGGCACCTGCCCACTGATGATGACCATCGGGATACTGTCCATGTAGGCGGTGGCGATGCCGGTGACCGCATTGGTCACACCGGGGCCGGAAGTGACCAGCGCCACACCTACATCGCCGGTGGCGCGCGCATAACCATCTGCCGCGTGCACGGCCGCCTGCTCATGGCGCACCAAGACATGCTGGATGGTGTCCTGCTTGAAAAAAGCATCGTAAATGTGCAACACCGCGCCACCGGGGTAGCCCCAGATGAACTTGACGTTTTCGGCCTGCAAGGCCTTGACCAGAATCTCTGCGCCGCGCAATTCATGATCGGCGTGGCTGGCACCTGACTTGCCGGATGGCGCTGCGCTGGGGGACGAGTTTTGAACAGATGCCGTTTCGGCTTTTGATATTTCCATGATGAACCTTTGTGAATTTCTCTGACGAAAAACCTTGGGTGCTTCTTTGCAAACACTTGTGGCGTTGCAGCGAAACTTAAGACCAAAGCCACAGACGTATTGATGTTTTCGCCAGACTTTGACCCGTTTGCTTTAATTTGCAGCGCGCATTATCGCACCGCCACGGCGCATTCGCGGCCGTGTTGCGATGCAATAATCCACCTTGCTGCCCCATCGCAGGGCGATTGCGCTGCACGGCAGTCCAGCCACCGCTACGTTTCTTCACCACCATTGACCGTTCATGACCTCAGCCCAGCCCCCCCTCCCCAGCACGCCTGAGCCGCCGCTGGCACCCAGCCTGTGGCGGCGCATGGCCTGCTGGCTTTATGAAGGCATGTTGCTGTTTGGCGTGGTGTTCATTGCCGGTTACCTCTTTGGCACCTTAAGTCAGACCAAAAACGCCATGGACAACCGCCATGCCCTGCAGGCGTTCCTTTTTGTGGTGTTTGGCATTTACTTTGGCTGGCTGTGGGCCAAAGGGCAGACACTGGCCATGAAAACCTGGCATATCCGGGTGGTCGACCTGCGCGGAAACCCGCTCAGCCAGCGCCGCGCCTTGTTGCGCTACCTGTGGAGCTGGCTGTGGGTATTGCCACCCTTGGCCGTGTCGTGGTGGTTTTCGCTGACTGGTGGTGAGTCCGTGGTCATCGCCTTGGGCTGGGTCGCGGTCTGGGCGTTGCTGAGCCGTTTTCACCCGCGCCAGCAGTTCTGGCACGATGCGCTGGCCGGTACACAACTCATCTGTGTGCGCCCTGCCCCCAAGCGCTGACGGCGCCCTGCGTTCAGATCGCTGACTCGTCCATTTCACCGGTACGAATGCGCACCACGCGCTCCACACTGGTGACAAAAATCTTGCCATCGCCGATCTTGCCGGTGTGCGCGGCCTTGACAATCGCGTCCACGCACGCGTCGACATCATCCGTTTTGACCACCACCTCAACCTTGACCTTGGGCAGAAAGTCCACCACATACTCCGCTCCGCGGTACAGTTCGGTGTGACCTTTCTGACGGCCAAAACCCTTGACCTCGGTGACGGTCAGGCCGGTCACGCCACATTCAGCCAGCGCTTCACGCACCTCTTCCAGCTTGAACGGTTTCACGATGGCGGTAATTTGCTTCATGGCATTCCTTGTCTGATGAAAACTGGGGCCGCCCATTCTGGGCAGTTGCACCACGATTGTGCATGATTTATCCGTGCATCAAGCGCGGAACTTGTTGGTAATGGGATAGCGCCAATCCTTGCCAAAACTACGGTGCGTGACCCGGATACCCACCGGCGACTGGCGTCGCTTGTATTCGTTGATCTTGATCAGCCAGGTGACCCGCTCGACATCGGCACGCGCGTAGCCCGCCGCCACGATGGCCTCGATCGGTTCATCGTTTTCCATGTAGCGTTCCAGAATGCCGTCCAGCACCTCATAGGGCGGCAGGCTGTCCTGATCCTTCTGATCCGGCCGCAGCTCAGCGCTGGGCGGACGGGTGATGATGCGCTCGGGAATCGGCTCTTTGCCAGTGCTGTAGGGATCGTGCAAATTGCGCCAGCGCGCCAGCCGAAACACAGTGGTCTTGGCCAGGTCCTTGATCACGGCAAAGCCGCCCGCCATGTCGCCGTACAAGGTGCAATAACCCGTGGCCATTTCACTCTTGTTGCCAGTCGTCAGCACAATGCTGCCAAATTTATTGGAGAGCGCCATCAGCAGCGTGCCCCGGATGCGCGCCTGGATATTCTCTTCTGTCGTGTCTTCGGCCAGGCCCTTGAACTCCCCGCTGAGTGTGGCCTTGAACGCCTCGAACTCGGGCACGATCGACAACTCGTCGTACCTGACCCCCAGGCGTTGCGCCATGTCGCGCGCGTCAATCCAGCTGATATCAGCGGTGTATGGCGAAGGCATCATCACCGCGCGCACCCGGCTGGCACCCAGTGCGTCCACGGCAATCGCCAGTACCAGCGCCGAATCAATGCCGCCCGACAGACCCAGCAGAACCGAGGGAAAGCCATTTTTGCCAATATAGTCGCGCACCCCCAACACCAAGGCGTCCCACAAGTCCTCATCTGCGCTGCGCTCAGCAGCCACTTCAGCTTCCAACATAATAGCTGACTTATCCCATCGTACTTGCGCCAAGAGGTTATTTTCCATGAAACTCGGAGCTCGCCCGGCAAGCGATCCATCGGCATTGAGCAAAAACGAATGTCCCTCAAACACCACCTCGTCCTGCCCGCCCACCAGATGCGCGTAGACCAGCGGCAGGCCGCAGTCGCGCACCCGCTCACGCATCATCTGTTCGCGCTCGTAGCCCTTGCCAACATGAAACGGGGACGCATTGATGACGGCCAACAGCTCGGCACCCGCTTCGCGCGTGCGTCGCGCCGGCAAGTCAAACCAGGCGTCTTCACAAATCAGCAAGCCCACTTTGACCGTGTCGCCCGGCTCGCCGGCCTCAAACACACACACCTCGTCGCCCGGTGTGAAATAGCGCCGCTCATCAAACACCTGGTAGTTGGGCAGCTCACGCTTGGCGTAGGTCGCAATGACCTGCCCCTCGCGCAGCACGCTGGCGGCGTTGTAGCGCGCCGGCACCGCCACCGAGCGGGTGCGGCTGTCGCCCCCGGTAGGGTGACCCACCACCACACAAAGGTCTTTCAGGTGAGCCAATGCGTCAGCGAGCGCTTTCACGGCATCATCACACGCGGCTATGAAGGCACGGCGCAAAAACAGGTCTTCGGCAGCGTAGCCGCAAATCGACAACTCGGGGGTGAGCACCAGCCGCGCACCTTGCTGGTACGCGCAGGTGGCTGCATGAATGATTTTTTGCGAGTTACCCGCCAGATCGCCCACCACCAGATTGAGCTGGGCAATTGAGAGTTTGAGTGGCATGAAATGGTTTGAAAGATGAAGGACAACAACACCGCTTTGGACGCCGATGATTATGTCATCCGGGTGCTGAACGCACCCCAGGCTGTGCCCTTGCCGGCTTGGAACGCCCTGCTCCACAGCCAGGACGCACCCACGCCATTCATGCGCCTGGAATACTTGCGCGCCCTGCAGGACAGTGCTTGTGCCGACGCTGCCAATGGCTGGGATCCGCACTTTTTCCTGCTGGAGCGAGACGGCCAGCTGCAGGCCGCCACGGTGCTCTATGTCAAGAGCCACTCGCAGGGCGAATTTGTCTTTGACTGGGGCTGGGCGCGTGCCTACCAGCAGCACGGGCTGGACTACCACCCCAAAGCGGTGTGTGGTGTGCCCTTTTTACCGGTGACCGGCAGTCGGCTGCTGGCACGCAGCGCAGACCAGCGCGCCCTGTTGGCACAAAGCCTGTTGGCCTGGTGCGCGCAACAGCAACTGACCGGCTTGCACGCCCTGTTTATCAGCCCACAAGACGTGCAGGCCTTGACCCAGGCGGGCCTGCTCACACGCCACACGGTGCAGTTTCATTGGCACAACACCACACCCGGGTATGCCAACTTTGACCAGTTTCTGGCCAGCCTGTCGCAAGAGAAGCGCAAAAAAATCCGCCAGGAGCGTCGCAAGGTGTCGGATGCCGGGGTGCGTTTTGAGGTGCGCTGCGGCGCCGAGATCAACAGCGCCGACTGGGATTTTTTCTACCGCTGCTACGAGCGCACCTACCTGGAGCACGGGCAGCACCCCTACCTTAATCGGGACTTTTACGCGCGCATGCAGTCGACCATGCCCGACGACTGGCTCATGTTCATCGCGCACCTTGACGGGCAGCCAATCGCTGCCAGTTTGATCGCCATCAACGCAAGCAGCCAAAGCGCCAACGCCGAAAATGGCAATCAGAACCTGGCCAAAGTGGCGTTCGGTCGCCACTGGGGCGCGCTGCAGCGCGTCGACTGCCTGCACTTTGAGGCCTGTTATTACCAGCCGCTACAGTGGTGCATTGAGCACGGCTACCAGCATTTTGAAGGCGGCGCGCAAGGCGAGCACAAACTCGCGCGGGCCTTGCTGCCCACGACCACGACCAGCGCCCACTGGCTGGCGCACCCACAGTTTTTTGCGGCGATCGACAACTTCCTGCACCGTGAGCGGGCCGGCATTGAGGACTATGTCGAAACCCTGAACGAGCACAGCCCCTTCAAGGCGCATTGAGTTTTGACAAGTCGATTCGCCCGTCACTGCGGATAATGCCAATCCATGTTCATCAATTCAGTCCTGTTGGTTCTGGCGCTAATGGCGGCGCTGTTGCTGCGCCCCTGGCGTCTGATGGCGGGCGGCTTGCGGCTCACCCCGGTGCTGGCCACACTCACGCTGGTGCCCTGGCTGTGGGCCATGCCCAGCCTGCACAAGATGCCTTTGCAGTTACAGGGCTCGGGGGCCTGCCTGGTCGTTCTGATGCTGGGTTGGCCTCTGGCCATACCGGTGCTGTGCGGGGTCGGGCTGATTGCCGCTCTGATCTCGCCCATGCCCTGGGAGATCGCGCTGGATCTGACCGTCTGGCTGGGTGTGGTGCCGGCCACGCTGGCGCTGGGCTTGGGGCTGGCGATTCGGCGCTGGATTGGCGCGCACCTGTTTGTCTATATTCTGGGGCGGGCTTTTCTGGGCACCGTACTTTGTGTGTTTACCTCGGGCATTCTGGCGCAATGGGCTGACCACAGTCTGCCCGGCATTGACGATGGTCTGAGCCTGGTGGCGCACTGGCTGGTGGCCTGGGGCGACGCGTTTCTGACCGGCATGTTTACTGCCCTGCTGGTGGCCTACAAGCCCGAGTGGCTGGCGACCTGGTCAGATGGGTTGTACCTGAAAAAACCCTGAGCTCGGCCGAGCCTCAAAACAGCGCCGCAAAACGCTCCACTTGCCGCGTCGGGCCGGCCACGATCAGGTGGTCGCCGGGTTTGACTTCGGTCTCGGGTCTGGCGTAGATAAAGTCTTCGTGACGCCGCTTGATGCCCACCACGGTGATGCCATGGCGCTTGCGCACGTCGGACTGCGCCAGCGTCTTTTTGTGGGTTTCCATGGGTGAGCGGGTCTTGGCGATGGCAAAACCATCGTCAAACTCGATGAAATCGATCATCTTGCCGGTGACCAGGTGCGCCACGCGCTCGCCCATGTCGGTCTCGGGGTACACCACATGATGCGCACCCACGCGTTCCGAGATGCGACCATGCTGCGGGTTGTTTGCCTTGGCCCAGATGTCTTTGACGCCGAGCTGGCTCAAGTTGAGCACGGTCAGCACGCTGGCTTCCAGGTCGCCACCGATGCTCACCACGGCGTGGGCAAAGTCATGCACGCCAAGCTGGCGCAGGGTTTCGACATCGGTGGCGTCGGCCTGCACAACATGCGGCAACACGCCTGAGAGGGACTGCACGGTCTCGGGGCAACTCTCGATGGCCAGCACGTCGTGGCCAAGTTCGACCAAGGAGGTGGCCACGCCGGTGCCAAAGCGGCCCAGACCAATCACCACCACGCTGCCCGACAGGGCTTTGGTTTCTTTATCCGACAATCGGTTTCTCCTCAGGGTAACGGAAATTGCGCCGCAATTGGTTGGTGGCAATGGCAACGGCCAGCGTCACCACCCCAACCCGCCCGACAAACATCAACGCGATCAAGATGCATTGCGCTGCGGGCACCAGCTCAGCGGTGATGCCGGTCGACAAACCGACCGTGGCAAACGCCGACACCACCTCAAACAGCACTTTTTCGTAGGGCAGCGACGTCAACGGCAAAATCAGCAGCATTGCCAGCGCGATCGTGGCCGCCCCCAGCGCGACCACGGTGAGTGCCTGGCGCTGCACCGGGCCCGCAATGCGCCGCCCCCGAAACTCCACGTCCTGATTGCCCCGGATCTCATTCCAGACCACCAGCACCAACACAAAGAACGTGGTGACCTTGACGCCACCGGCCGTGCCCGCACTGCCCCCGCCAATGAACATGAGGGCAAAGTGCAACGCGAGCGACTCGTTGCTCAGCCCGGCGATGTCGATCGCGTTAAAGCCAGCGGTGCGCGCCGACACCGAGGTGAACAGCGACGCAAGCACTTTGGTCGCCCATCCCAACGGCCCCAGGGTTTTGGGGTTGTCCCATTCGGTGGCGAAAAGGATGGCTGCACCGACCAAAATCAGTGCAATCGACCCCCAGATGGTGAGCACCGTGTGCATCGACCAGATCGGCCGACGCCGCCCGCGCTCAACCATCAGCTCGTGCAGCACCGGAAAACCCAGCCCGCCGATGATGATGCACGCCATCAGCGGCCCGAGCACAATGGCGTCGCCCACAAAGCGCATCACGTTGTCGCTCCAGGTGGAGAAACCGGCGTTGTTGTAGGCCGACACCGAGTGAAACAACCCCTGCCACGCCGCCTCGCCCCACGGCATGCCGTACCCCAGCGCAAAGCGCAGCATCAGCACCCCGGCCATGGCCAGTTCGGTCACCACCGTCACCCACAGCACCAAGCGCGCGACACTTTTCACGTCGCCCAGCGCCAGAGAATGGGTCTCAGCCTGCAGCAGTTTCTGGGTGCGCAGGCGCATGTGTTTGCTCACCAGCAGCCCCATCAGGGTGGCGGCGGTCATGATGCCAAAGCCACCGATCTGGAACAGCGCCATGATGATCACCTGCCCGGCACCGCTCCAGTAGGTGCCGGTGTCGACCACCACCAACCCGGTCACACACACCGCCGAGGTGGCCGTGAACAGCGCCACCAAAAACGGTGCCACCTCGCCTTTGGCGTGCGCCAGGGGCAGCATCAGCAAGCTTGTACCCAGCAGAATCACCGCCAGAAACAGCAGCACCAAAACCGTGGATGGGTGTAAAAAATTGATCTTCAAAGACGGATTCAAACGCTAAACAGCTACTATTGTTATAGCTGCCTGCGCTTTGCACTAAAGCGCTGGAGGCATATTATGCATAAACTTTGCGGTCACATCGGCAACTTGGGCCAGACTTGACTTGCCACCCGCAGCATGTTCGCACCGAGGATTTGAGCAACTTCTGCGGCACTAAAGCCCGCCGCCAGCAAAGCCGCATCGAGCTGCTCCCAGGTGTTCAGCGGCGTGTATTTGACGCTGGCGATGCCATTGCCATAACCCGCAGCCACCGGCCACCAATAGGCGGGGTCGAAATTTGGCGGGCGATCATCCAGGTCGTCTTGCGAAAAGCCGTTGTCCAGCCCGATACCCACATGTTGTACACCCACCAGATCCGCCACATAAGCGGCATGGCGCGCCACATCCTGCGCGCCTGGCGTGTCGGTGCCCAAAAAGCGCGACACCCCTGACAAGCACACCACCCCGCCGGTGGCGGCGCAGGCGCGAATCTGCTCATCGGTGATGTTGCGCCCGTGCTCCACCAGCGCCAGCGGGTTGGCGTGGCTGAAGATCACCGGCTGGCTGGATGCGACCATGATCTCCAGGCTGCAGCGCCGCCCGGTGTGCGAGCAGTCCATCAGCAGGCCGGCCGCATTCACTGCGGCCACCATCCGCCGCCCCAGCGCGGTGAGGCCGCGCGGCTCATCGTGACAACCATCGGCCACGCTGTTGTTGCGGTTGTAGGCGAAGTGAATTTGCCGCACCCCCAAGGCGGCGTACAGCGCCACCATCTCGGGTTGATCCAGCAAGGGCATGGCGCCTTCGAGGTCAAAGCCAATGGCGATTTGGCCGCCCGCCTTGGCACGCTCGATGTCGGCCACGGAATTGGCCTGGACATAACGATCCGGGTGCGCCGCGATGGTAGAGCGAAAGCCGGCAATCACCGACAGCACCTGCGCCAGCGGGTTCATGTCCATACCGACGTTGATCGACACGTAGTTCAAACCACCCGCACGCAACTGGTCAATTGGCGCAAAACTCGCCTGCGGATGCAGCGGCAGGCACATGTGGGCATCCCATCGGGTCATGATCTTCTCCAGAACGGCAAGGCCGCCATCATAGTGACCCGCAGGGTGTGTCCAGGCTAAAAATAGTCGTTGTGGATGTTGTGAATCAGCAGAACGTCAATCCCGGCCATACCGGCGCGCGCTGCCGCCTGCAGCCCCAGCCTGGAGTCCTCAAACACCACACACCGTGCGGCGTCCACACCCAGTAACTCGGCGCAGCGCAAAAAGGTGTCAGGTGCGGGCTTGGCGTTCAGTACCTGATCGGCACCCACGACCACGTCGATGTAGTGGTGCAGACCACACTGTTTGAGCACCAGCCTGGCCTCGGCGGTGTTGGCACCAGTGCCGATGGCCATGGGTTTTTCGCCGTGGTACTTTTTCACCACATCGATCAGGTCAGTGGGCTGAACAAAACGGTGCAGGTTGTCACGCACACACTGTTCCTTGAATTCGTTCATTGCTTCGACACTGGCCGGCACCGAACGGTTGAACCTGTTCAGCAGAATTTCGAGCGTCTCCCGCGTTGGCACCCCGGCCAGGGAGCGCATCAGCGGACCATCAATCGGGATGCCGTACTTGTCGAGCGTCGCTCTCCAGCTGAATTCGTGCAGCTGGCCGCTGTCAACCAGCGTGCCATCCATGTCAAAGATCAGTGCGGCGTAGTCGTCGTACATGTCCTACCCTTGTCCAGGTGGGTTGATTCTTGCGCCAGCTTATGCATCCACCCAGGCGCACTCACAGGTGAAATGGCGCAAAAACTGCGGTTGTTTGGTAATCTTCACGCCGCGGATGCTGGCCGCCTTTTCCTTGACCTCGGCAATCACCTCGGCCGCATAGTCAAAGTGGCTTTGGGTGTACATGCGCCGGGGGAAAGCCAGGCGCACCAGTTCCATGCTGTGGTAGGTCTCGGTGCCGTCCGTCAGGCGTTTGCCAAACATCACCGAGCCAATCTCGACGCCGCGAATACCGCCCTCCAGGTACAGCGCATTGCACAGCGCCCAGGCCGGGTAATGCGCAATCGGCATGTCGGGCAGCACCGTGCGCGCGTCGATGTAGACCGCGTGGCCACCGGTGGGTTTGACAAAGCCCACACCAGCTGCCTGCAGCCGCTCACCCAGGTATTCGGCCGTGCGCAGGCGGTAGCGCAGGTAGTCCTCCTGCATGCCTTCCTCCAGCCCCACCGCCAGGGCTTCCAGGTCACGCCCGGCCAGGCCGCCGTAGGTGGGAAAGCCCTCGGTCATGATCAGCACATTGCGCACGGCGTCCATCCACTCTTCGCTGCGCAGCACGATAAACCCGCCAATATTGACCATGCCGTCTTTTTTGGCGCTCATGGTGGCGCCGTCGGCATAACTGAACATCTCTTTGACGATGTCGGGGATGGGCGTGTTCTCGTAGCCGGGTTCACGCATCTTGATGAACATGGCGTTTTCCGAGAACCGGCAGACGTCCATGATGAAGGGCTTGCCATATTTTTTCAGCAGCGCCGCGTAAGCGCGAATGTTGGCCATGGCCACCGGCTGCCCGCCGCCAGTGTTGTTGGTCACCGTGAGCATGCCAAACGGAATGCGGTCGCCCTGCTCTTTGAGCAGCGCCTCGGCGCGCGCCAGGTCAATATTGCCTTTGAAGGGGTGAATCAACGCGGGCTGCAAGCCCTCGGCAATTACCAGGTCCAGCGCCTCGATGCCCAGATACTCCAGATTGGCACGGGTGGTGTCAAAGTGGCAGTTGTTGGGCACCACGTCGCCCTTTTTGCACACCGCAGTGAACAGCACCTTTTCAGCCGCACGTCCCTGGTGCGTAGGCACAAAGTACTTCATGCCGGTGATCTTCTGGATGACCGCCTCGAGCCGGTAAAAGCTGCGTGCGCCGGCATAACTCTCGTCTCCCTCCATGATGGCGCCCCACTGGCGGCTCGACATGGCACCGGTGCCCGAGTCGGTCAGCCAGTCAATCAACACGTCTTCGGCGCGCAGCTTGAACACATTGAGTTTGGCGGCTTCCAGCAGGTCCACCCGCTCGTCGCGACTGGTCATTCGGATGGGTTCGATGCTTTTGATGCGAAAGGGTTCGATCAGGGTTTTGGGCATGATGGGCTCGGTGAAATTGAAAGTGGCGTGAAGGTAGCACCTGCAAAAACAGCATGGTGTCGGGTATTTCCAACATCGATCAAATTTCGTCGACCGAGAATCGGTCGTAAAACATCCGATACATCAGTTGAACATCAACAATACGATAGCAATAAATCGTTACCCTAATTGCGCTAGAGGCAGTTTTTAACACTATTACTCCAGTGCGGGTATTTCCGCTGCGTGTTACGCCACAGTGCTGCCAAAATCAAACCACCTGACCACCTGAGGAAATCCCATGAAGCTCAACCGAATTTGTCTGTCTCTTGGCCTGATCGCTGTGCTGGCGGGCTGTGCCGTGTCGCCGCAGTCTGGTGCAGAAAAAGACAAAACCTATCGCATCACCATCATGCACACCAACGACCACCATGGTCACTTCTGGCAAAACAGCGATGGCGAGTACGGCATGGCGGCGCGCAAAACGGTGGTGGACGACATCCGCCGTGAAGTGGCCGCGCAAGGTGGCTACAGCCTGCTGCTGGACGGTGGCGACGTCAACACGGGTGTCCCCGAGTCTGACCTGCAGGACGCCATACCAGACTTCAAAGGCATGAACCTGCTGGGTTACCAGGCCATGGCGGTGGGCAACCACGAGTTCGACAAGCCGCTGCCAGTGTTGAAGATGCAGCGTGATCTGGCCCAGTTTCCGATGCTGTCGGCCAACATTTATGAAAACGGTCAGCGCATGTTTGCCCCCTACAAGGTGTTTGAGCTGGGCGGCCTGAAAGTGGGTGTGATGGGCCTGACCACCGAGGACACCGTGCGTATGGTGCACCCTGACAATGTGAAACAGCTTGAATTCCGCAGCGTGATTGCCGAGGCCGGCAAGGTGGTGCCCGAGTTGCGCCGCCAGGCCGATGTGGTGATTGCAGCCACCCACATGGGGCATTATGAAAACGGAAAACACGGCACTCAGGCCCCTGGTGACGTGGAAATGGCGCGCGCCGTGAATGGCATCGATCTGGTGGTGGGGGGGCACACGCAAAACCCGGCCTGCATGAAAGCCGAGAACGTGCTCGACCGTGCCTATGTACCGGGTAGTGCCTGTCAGCCCGACCGACAGAACGGCGCCTGGATCGTGCAGGCGCATGAGTGGGGTAAGTACGTGGGACGCGCCGATTTCGAGTATCGCAATGGCGAATTCAAACTGGTGAAGTACGCCCTGATCCCGATCAACCTGAAGAAGTCGGTCAAGGCAGCGGACGGCAAAACCAGCAAGGTGCCCTACACCGCGGCCATCGCCGAAAACGCGGAGATGCTGGCGCTGCTGACACCGTATCAGAAGTTTGGTCAAGACAAACTCGGTGTGCAGATCGGCAGTGTGGACGCCGCCCTCGACGGCGACCGCGACCGGGTGCGCAAGCAACCGACCAACCTGGGCGTGATGATTGGCCAGGCCATGGTCGAGCGAGCGCGCGCCGACTTTGCGGTGGTCAATGCAGGCGGCGTGCGAGACTCGATCAAGGCTGGTGCCATCACCTACAAGGACGTGCTCAAGGTGCAGCCGTTTGCCAACACCGTCTGCACGGTTGACCTGAACGGGCAGGAGGTGATCGACTACTTGACGGCTGCGGCCAAAATGAGCCCGGGCTCAGGTGCATTCCCGCAGTTTGCGGGTGTCGAGCTGGAGATTGCGGGTGGTGCTGTCAGCAATGTGCGCATCAAAGGCCAGGCGCTTGACAAGGCTAAAACCTACCGGCTGGCGCTCAACAACTTTCAGGCTGCAGGTGGCGACGGCTACCCCAAGCTGACCGCACACCCCAGCTTTGTCAACACCGGCTTCGTCGACGCCGATGTGTTGCGCGCCTTCATTACCGCCAACAGCCCGCTGGTGGCTGCCAGGTACGAGCCCGGCACAGCGGTGCTGCGTCGATAATGCAGAGATAACCAACCAGGAGTGCAAGCATGGCAAAAGGGCAGCAAAACAGCAACAAGATGGTCAAGAAACCCAAGAAAGACACCTCGCCGCCCAAGCCCGTGTCAGCTGATGCGGTGCGCCCGACGGTTGTCACGGTGGTCCCTGTCCGGGGCAAAGCCAAGAACGCCCCACGTTAAGCCGAGACTGGCCGCAAATGTGGTCGGTTGAAGTCCAGACCGTGCGGCGGCTTGCGTGAACGGCGCTGCTCGTTCATCATGGCGCGCTGCGGTGCCACAACCCAGAACCCAGCTCGGCGGTCCGCAACGGCGTACGCCCTCGGATGCGGTTGGCCGCTCAACCGCACGCTTGGTGGAGGACCTGCGCCACTCGCAGGCTGAGCTTGAGATTCAGAACAAGGCGCTGCGCTTCAGCCAAGCTGCGGCAGAGGGGGCCTCTGAGCGTTTTGTCACCCTGTTCTCCAGTGTGCCACTGGCGCTGATGGTGGTGGACGAGCGTGGCCAGATCATGGAAAACAACGCGCGTACGCTGGATTTGCTGCGCCCTCTGGAAGATGATCCGCCGCTGACCTATCTCTTTCCCCTGATCCGGGCGGCCCATGTGGAACGGGTGCATCAGGGCTTCGTCCGTGCGACCGAGTCGGGCACCTGTGAGCTCAATGAGTTGGAGTTTTCGGCCGGCTCCAACGGCATACTGACCGGGGATATGCATATTGCGCGCATCGACAACACTCCGGGCGACGAGCACAGCTTTATCTGTGCGGTCATTGACCAGGGACCACTGCTGACGCAGCGACAGGCCTTGCAAACCAGCGCTCTGGCCCTGCATGAGCGCAACGAAGAACTTTGGAAAAGCCAGGCCCGCCTGAGCGCCATCATCGACTCGTCACTGGACGCGATCCTGTGCGTCGACGCGCAGCACCTGATCACCGTGTTCAATCCGGCAGCGGCCGCACTTTTCATGTGCTCGCTCGAGGATGCACTGGGGCAGCCGCTAGGCAAGTTCCTGCCCGAAGCAGAGCTGGCGCTTGGCAACATCGGCCCGAGCAGCCATCTGCTGTTGGGTGAAATGAACGGGCTGACTCAGCGCGGTGAGGTGGTGGCGGTCGATGTCAGCCTGTCATATGAGCAGCGCGCCAGCGGCGACGTGGTGACGCTGTTTGCACGCGATCTGACCAACAGCAAGAAACTTGAGGCCCACAAGGCTCGGCTGGAGGTGCAGTTGCGCGAGTCGCAAAAGATGCAGGCGATTGGCACCATGGCCGGTGGCATTGCCCACGACTTCAATAACATCATCAGCGCCATTTTGGGCAATGTGACTTTGGCCAGTCAGGACGTGGCCACCGACAGCCCGGCGGCCGTCAGCCTGGGAGAAATTGACAAAGCCGGGCGTCGTGCGCGCGATCTGGTTCGCCAGATCCTGACCTTCAGCCGCAATGAGCCCCCGAAACGGCTCCCCCTGCAACTGGCCGATGTCATACAGGAGACTGTACGCCTGCTGCGTGTGACGCTGCCCCCAGCCATCGAACTGCTGGTCACTACCGATCCCGATGCGCCGCCAATCATGGCCGATGCCACTCAGGTTGAACAGGTATTGCTCAATCTGTGCACCAACGCCATCCACGCCATTGGCGCTCAGCCCGGACAGATCCGGGTGGAACTGCGGCACAACCAGCGCAATGCACCGGGCAGCCAAGAGCGGCGCAATGGCTTGCGTGGACATCACGCCAGAATCACGGTCAGCGACACGGGATGTGGCATGGACGCTGCCATTGTGGAACGTATTTTCGAGCCATTTTTCACCACCAAGCCGGTCGGCCAGGGCACCGGCCTGGGTTTGTCAGTTGTACACGGCATCATGCATGCGCACGCCGGTTTGGTAGAGGTCAGCAGCACCCCGGGTGAGGGCAGCAGTTTCACCGTGCTGTTTCCGGTTGCCGATACGCCTTTGCCTATGCCGACGCCCCTCGCACCACCACGAGTCAGCGCGCGGGGGTCTGGGCAACGCGTCATGTATGTCGACGACGACGAAGCCCTGGTGTTTTTGGTCAACCGGGTTCTCAAGCGCAAGGGCTATCAGGTGCTCACCTTTACCGACCCGCGGCAGGCCATTGCCGCGCTGCGTGCCGATCCGATGCAGGTCGATCTGCTGGTTACCGACTACAACATGCCCGGCTACAGCGGCGTTGACTTGTTGCTGGACGCCAAGGCCTTACGCCCAGCGCTGCCGGTAGCACTGGCTTCTGGCTATGTCACCCCGGAAATCGAACAGGCCGCCCTGGCCGCCGGCGCACAGGCCCTGATCCATAAACCCAACGATGTGGACGACATGTGCGACACGGTGCAACAGTTGCTGACCCAGACTGCCGCCGCGGATTGACGTGGGACCAACACCGCCGGACATTGCGCTGATATACGCCGATGCTGCGCTGATTGTTGTCAACAAAGCGCCCGGGCAACTCAGTGTGCCCGGACGCGGCGCTGACAAGCATGATTGCCTTAGCGCGCGCGTACAGCAACACTACCCTGACGCCTGCGTGGTGCATCGGCTCGACATGGCCACCTCTGGGCTTTTGCTGCTGGCCCGTGGGGCAATGGTGCAGCGTCACCTGAACGCCTGCTTTGCCAATCGGCAGATCCTCAAACGTTATGAAGCGGTCGTGACGGGCATCTTGCAGCCCGACAGCCAGTTGGCGGCCCACGACTGGTCATGCATTGATCTGCCGATGCGAGCGGATTGGCCCAATCGCCCCAAAAGCATGATTGACCTGGCACAGGGCAAGCCAAGTTTGACGCGCTGGCGCGTTCTGGCGGTGGACAAACATGCGCAGACGACACGGCTGCTGCTCGAACCGGTGACAGGACGATCCCATCAGCTGCGGGTGCATCTGCTGGCGATAGGCCACCCCATCGTCGGGGATGCGCTGTACACACCCGCACCGGCCGTGGCCAGGACCGGTCGGCTGTTGCTACACGCCTGCGAACTGCGCTTGCAGCACCCGCTTGACGGGCGACCACTTCACTTTACCAGCCCGCCGGCGTTCTAGGCCACTGGCCTCACCCTCGCGCCGAGCGCCCCAGGGTGCTGTCGATCAAGCGACTCATTTTCTCTGCTGCACCTTCAATCGCTTGATTCAGATTGGCACCATGGTGCTTGATGGCTAGCGGCTGATGCCCCTCAAGTCGCGCCTCAAGTGTGCACTGAATGCTCTCGGAAGTGTTTTTCTTGCCCGCATTCTCGTCACTGAGATGGACTTCGATGCGGGTGATCTGCCCCGCAAATCGCGCCAGTGCGGCTTTCACCGTGGTGCTGGCCCATTGGGACATGGCGTCTGTGCCTTCGATGTGATTGTCGGTGTGGATCTGGACTTGCATGTTGTTTTCCTTGTTGTAGATGGGCACATGAAACAGTTTCATGATACCCAGCATCACGGTGACTGCCTTGACTCCTGTCAACTCGCGTGCAGGTTGCCTGGACGCCCAAGTCCAACCAAGATCAAAAACTGGGGCTAAGATGGCGTGTGATCCACTTTTTTTAACCCGAAGGAGACCTTGATGAGTCGTGAAGTAGTTGTCGTCAGTGCCGTACGTACCGCGATCGGAACCTACGGTGGCAGTCTGAAAGATATCGCGCCGACTGAAATGGCCGCCCAGATCGTACGTGAAGTGTTGTCACGCGCCCAGGTCGAGGGCAAGGACGTAGGGCACGTGGTCTTTGGCCACGTCGTCAATACCGAGCCGAAAGACATGTATTTGTCGCGCGTCGCGGCCATCAACGGGGGCTGCGCCGAGAGTGTCCCGGCGTTCAACGTGAACCGCCTGTGCGGCTCTGGCCTGCAGGCCATCGTGTCGGCCAGCCAGTCCATTTTGCTGGGGGATGCCGACATTGCCATTGGTGGCGGTGCCGAAAACATGAGTCGCGCGCCTTATGCCAGCCTGAATATGCGCTGGGGCGTACGCATGGGCGACACCAAGATGGTCGACATGATGGTTGGCGCGCTGCACGATCCGTTTCATGTAATCCACATGGGCCTGACTGCCGAGAACATTGCCGCCAAATGGGGCATCAGCCGCGATGATCAGGATACGCTGGCGGTCGAAAGCCACAACCGTGCCCAGCGCGCCATTGAAGCCGGTTACTTCAAGAGCCAGATCATGCCGGTCATGCTCAAAAGCCGCAAAGGTGATGTGGCGTTTGAGGCCGACGAACATTTCCGCCCCAACTGTTCCATGGCAGAGCTGGCCAAGCTCAAACCGGCGTTCATGAAAGAAGGCGGCACGGTCACGGCAGGTAACGCCTCAGGCATCAATGACGCGGCAGCCGCCGTCGTGGTCATGGAGGCGGCGACAGCCAAGGCACGGGGCCTGAAGCCGTTGGCCCGTATGGTCTCCTATGCACACGCTGGTGTTGACCCCAAATACATGGGCATTGGCCCGGTGCCCGCCAGTCAGGCCGCCTTGAAAAAGGCCGGTTTGACGGTGCAGGATATGGATGTGATCGAGGCCAACGAGGCCTTTGCCGCACAAGCCTGCGCGGTGAGTCGTGACCTCGGACTCGATCCGGCCAAGGTCAACCCCAATGGTTCTGGTATTTCTTTGGGACACCCGATTGGTGCCACCGGAGCATTGATCACGGTCAAGGCCCTCTACGAACTTGAGCGTATTGGTGGACGCTACGCACTGGTCACCATGTGCATTGGTGGTGGCCAAGGCATCGCAGCCATCTTTGAACGTCAGGCCTGACACCTTGCTGCAGCACCTCCGATGTTTGGCCTGACGGCGAGCAAAAAAACGGACCCGCTGGCTGCCTATGCCGACAAGGTTGGCGGCGCGGAACAGGCCTTGGGCCAACTGCGCAGCGGCGACCATGTTTTTGTTGGCAGTGGTTGCGCAGCACCACGCTCGCTTTTGCGTGCGCTGGAGTCAATGTCCATGCCGCCGGCCGACCTGGAGTTGCTGCATTTTTTTACCGTCAAGGCGTTTGACCACGATCTGCAAGGCAAAAGCCTGACACGGTTCAAGCACCGCACTTTTTTTGTCAGCAATGACATGCGCGCGGCGGTCAAACAGGGCATGGTGGAGTACGTCCCGATGTCGATCGCCCGCGTGCCCGACATGATCCTGCTGGGGCGTATTCCGGTCGATGTGGCGCTGATCCAGGTGTCGCCGCCCGACGAGTTTGGTTACGTCAGCCTGGGTGTTTCGGTGGACATCATCCCGGCGGCCTTGACGCGTGCCCGGCTGGTGATTGCCGAGGTCAACCCGGCCATGCCCCGCACGCTGGGTGACTCTACCGTGCACATCAGTCGCATCCATCAACTGGTGCTGGTGGATACACCCATCACCGAACTGGCACGGGTTCCGGCGCAGGAGCAGGACGTGCAACGCATTGCGCGCTACATTGCCGGCATCATCGACGACGGCTCAACGCTGCAAATTGGAATGGGACCACTGGCCCATGAGGCGCTGCAGTACCTGACCGACCGCAAGGACCTGGGCATCCACTCCGATGTGGTATCGGATGCCATCATTCCCTTGCTGGAGCATGGCAGCCTGACCGGCGCAAAAAAAACCCGGCATCCGTTCAAGATTGTTACCAGCATGGCGCTGGGGTCACGTCGACTGTATGACCTGATTGACCACAACCCGCTGTTTTCATTCCAGCCGATTGACAGTGTCTGCAACCCGCTGACTATTGCCAAGCAGCACAAGATGGTGTCGATCGCGCAGGCCTACTCAATTGACCTGACCGGCCAGGTCTGTATCGACCAGTTCAACGGCGAACTCTACAGTGGCATCGGTTGCCAGGGCGAATTTTTGCTCGGTGCGGCGCAGTCGCCCGGTGGCAAGCCCATCATTTGCATGACCTCGACCACCGACGACGGAGCGGTATCGCGAGTTCGTGCGGCATTGCTGGAGGCCGAGTCAGCCACCATCGCGCGGACCGACGTGCATTACGTGGTGACCGAGTATGGTATTGCCTACCTGTTTGGCAAGTCGATCCGCGAACGGGCCACGGCGATGATCGATCTGGCCCACCCGCGCTTTCGCCCCGAGTTGTTTGCCCGGGCACAGGCCATGGGCTACCTGTCTGCCGAGCAGACACTCAACAACCTGCGTGCTTACCCTGTCGAGGAAGAACAAACCATCACCTTGAAGGATGGTCGCACCGTGATGCTGCGCCCGGCGCTGGCCAGTGATGCACACGGTGTACGCGAACTGTTCCACCACCTGAGTGAAGCCGACGTGTATACGCGATTTTTCCGCAATGTACGCGGCCTGTCGGACGCCGAGGTACAACGCCTGTGCAACGTCAATTACGAACACGAGGTGGCTTTTGTGGCCACCACCGGCAGCCGCGAGGCTGCCAGCATCGTGGCACAGTCGTGTTACTTCATTGACCCCACCACCAACCTGGCCGATGTGGCGTACATGGTGCACCCCGACTTCCAGGGTGCTGGCCTGGGCAGCGCCATGCAGTCCTCCATGATCGCCCACGCCAGGCGGCGCGGTCTGCGTGGCTTTGTGGCCGACGTGCTGCTCGGAAACGCCCGCATGTTGCGCCTGGCCCGCAATAGTTCACTGCAAGTCCACGCGGAGAAAAACCAGGACGCCGTGCACATCACGATCTTGTTCTGAGCCCCGGCCACGCGGCGCCCCTAAATTCCCAAACTGAAAAAGTTTGGCTTGCATCAAGCTTTCCGAACACTATAGGTGTTAGGATTTCGCTCCTTTGCACCATATTTAGCGTTTTTAGCCATTCAGACCTGATTCACAAGCCGTCAGGTTTTTTGCACACAAGCCCGTCCTTAACCGGTTTTTCGCTCACTTATCAGGAATTTTTCATGGCATATCCATCCGTCGAGCCGATCCAGAGCAGCCTGTTTTTCCCCGCCCAGCCCATCAGCGAAGAAGTACTGCTTGAAAAGTACAGCAAAGGCCACGAAAAAACGATTGCCGATGTCAACCGGCGCGTGGCCAAAGCGCTCGCCAAGGTCGAATCCGCCGACCAGCAGGCGCATTGGGAGGATCGCTTCCTGGAGACGCTGGAGGCCGGCTTTCTGCCTGCCGGGCGCATTCAATCGGCGGCGGGAACCGACCTGGCGGCCACACTGATCAATTGTTTTGTACAGCCCGTGGGCGATTCGATCGCACACATCGAAGATGGCCACCCGGGGATTTACACCGCATTGACAGAAGCCGCCGAGACCATGCGCCGCGGTGGTGGCGTAGGCTACGATTTTTCGCGCATTCGCCCCCGTGGCGCCTGGGTTGGCAGCACGCAGAGCAATGCCTCTGGGCCGGTCAGCTATATGCGGGTGTTTGATCGATCGTGTGAGACGGTTGAGTCGGCCGGTGCCAGACGCGGTGCCCAGATGGGTGTGCTGCGCTGTGATCACCCTGATATTGAAGAATTTATTCACGCCAAAGACAAAGGCGACCTGCGCAATTTCAATATTTCGGTGGGTGTTACAGACAGTTTCATGCAGGCGGTGCAGGCCGATGCCGACTTTGCGCTGGTCCACCGTGGCGAACCTGGCGTGCTGCAAAAGCAAGCCGGTGCCTATCAGAACCACGACACCGGCCAATGGGTGTATCGCAAGCTCAGGGCGCGCGACCTGTGGGATCAGATCATGCGCTCCACCTATGACCATGCCGAGCCCGGCGTGCTGTTTCTGGATCAGATCAATCGCGACAACAACCTGTCTTATTGCGAGACCATTGCCAGCACCAACCCCTGCGCCGAACAGCCGTTGCCACCTTACGGCTGCTGTTGCCTCGGTTCGATCGACCTGACACGGTTCATCACCGATCCGTTTGGGCGCCAGGCACAGTTTGATGAAGTCTCCTTTGCCAGGGTGGCCAAAGTGGCGGTACGCATGCTTGACAACGTGCTCGACGCCACCGTGTGGCCGTTACCCCAGCAACAACACGAGGCCAACAGCAAGCGCCGGGTCGGGCTGGGTTTTACCGGCTTGGGCGACGCACTGGTGATGCTGAATCTGCGTTACGACACGTCCGCTGCACGCCATATGGCACAACACATCTCCGAGCTGATGCGCGACAGCGCCTACGGCGCCTCCGCTGATCTGGCACAAGAGCGCGGCGCATTCCCGCTGTTCAATGCCGACTTGTACCTGAGCGGGCAAACATTTGCCTCACGCCTGCCGACCACCCTGAAGGAACGCATACGAAAAACAGGCCTGCGCAACTCACACTTGCTGTCCATTGCACCCACTGGAACCATCAGCCTGGCGTTTGCCGACAACGCCAGCAATGGCATTGAGCCCGCCTTCAGCTGGACTTACACCCGCAAGAAACGCATGGCTGATGGCAGTTCCAAAGAGTACGCGGTAGAAGACCACGCGTGGCGCCTGTATCGCCACCTCAAAGGCCCAGATGCCGAGCTGACACCCGCCTTTGTGACGGCTCTGGAAATGAGTGCACAAGCCCACGCCGACATGGTGGCGGCGGTGGCACCCTATATTGATACCGCCATTTCCAAAACCGTCAATGTGCCCGCTGACTACCCCTATGAGGATTTTCAGGATCTGTACACCAAAGCCTGGCAATCCGGGCTGAAAGGGCTGGCCACCTACCGCCCCAATAGTGTGCTGGGCTCCGTGCTCAGCGTGACGCCCTCGCCCAGTGCGGCCAAACCATTGCAGATCGATGGAGCCAACCACCGCCTGTCGCTCGATCGGCTGCCGGCACCGGTGCTGTCGTCGCTGCGTTGGCCGGGCCGCCCCGAACTGCCCGCCGGAAACCCGGCCTGGACGTTCATGGTGCACCATCCGTTTGGCGATTTTGCGCTATTTATCGGTGAGCTGTCGCCGCAAGAGGGTGGTGCGCCGCAGCCATTTGAGGTGTGGGTCAATGGGGCCGAGCAGCCTCGCGGACTTGGCGCCTTGGCCAAAACCCTGTCGATGGACC
This sequence comes from Rhodoferax sp., assembly GCF_018063565.1. Classification (GTDB taxonomy): domain Bacteria; phylum Pseudomonadota; class Gammaproteobacteria; order Burkholderiales; family Burkholderiaceae_C; genus Rhodoferax. Next base: position 4,258 of record NZ_JAGPBB010000039.1, on the reverse strand, counting down.
TGCGCGCCAATGACCCTGCCTGGCTGCAGCTCAAGCTCGATGCCCTGGCCACCGTCAGCGAAGAGCACGCCTTTGAGATGCCATTCCCCCCGGATGGCGAGCGCCGCCTGTTCCCGGGCGTGGTGGCCGCCACAGCCGCCGTCATCCGCTGGCGCTGCGAGCAACTCGCCAAGGTGGCCTCAGCGCAAACACCCAGACAGATGCCCACCCCCGTCATCGACGCCATGTTCAGCCGCAACGAACCCCAGACCGGGCCGTCGGGCACCCTGGCCTGGGCGGTTGATGTTGACAACCCGGCCACTGGCGAGTCATTCACCGTGACACTCAAAGAGGTCAATCTGCCCGGCCCGGACGGCGGCGTCGTGACACGGCCCTGTGCTGTGGGTTTCAGTGGCAACTACCCCAAGGCCATGGATGGACTGGCACGCCTGCTGTCGCTGGACATGCGAGTGATAGACCCGGCCTGGATCGGCATGAAACTGCGCAAGTTGCTGAACTATGCCGAGCCGTTGGGTCATTTCATGGCCTTTGTGCCGGGCCTGCCCAACGACGAGCGGCGCCAGCAAACCTGGCCATCGACCGTGGCTTACATCGCCAGACTGATCATCCACCGCTATGCCATGCTGGGCATTCTGAACGAAGAGGGATTGCCGTTACGCGACATGGGCGTGCTGGATACACCTGATGCGGCTGAATCCAGCCATACCATGGCCGGTAAACCGTGCCCCGAATGCGGCAATCCCACGGTCATCCACAAGGATGGCTGCGATTTTTGCACCGCCTGTGGCTATGTTGGGCAGTGTGGCTGAAAACAAAAAAGCCTTGTAAACCATTCATTCACAAGGCTTTTAAAACTGGCGGAGCAGGCGGGATTCGAACCCGCGGAGGGTTTTACCCCTCGCACGCTTTCCAGGCGTGTAATTAAGTAAAATTAAATCGTTATAAATCAATTAGTTAACCTGTTTTTTAAAATAAAAAATGGATAACGGGCACAAAACGGGCACACTTGTTTTAAACTTTCGGACCACAAAACCAGTGTGAAGGACCGAAATGGCAAACTTTCGAAAGCGTGAATCCGGGCTATGGCAAGCGACAGTTCGGATGACGGGATACCCATCTCAATCAAAAACTTTTGAACGAAAAATCGATGCCGAAATTTGGGCTCGCAAGATCGAAGCGGACATTGACAGAGGGATTTATCAGAACTCATCTGACGCAGAAAAGACCACGCTCTCTGACCTGATCGACCTCTTCAAAAATGAATACGCACCGTTTCACTATCGCAAGCGCGATGACGAAAAAGAGTCCTGGCGCTACCAGCTAGCCCGGCTTGACTCGTTGCTTGGCAAATACTCTTTGGTCGCCATCGACCAAAAAGTTGTTGGTGTTTACCGAGACTTGCGACTAGCTGGCAACAAGCAAACGAAAATGCCAGCGGTGAGTAACTCAACCGTGCGCAAAGAAATCTTCATGCTGTCCAAGCTCATGAAATTTGCGCAAATTGAGTGCGGGATCCTGTTGCCCCGTGGCAACCCGGTTGACAACGTGCGCAAACCGTCTGAAGGGAAAGGACGTGAGCGACGCCTAACCAAAGAAGAGTTTGCTCGCCTGGAGACTGAAATCAAAAAGTCACGAAACAAACTGCTGTATCCGGCTTTCCAGTTCGCCATCGAAACAGCTGCGCGACAAAATGAAATTTTGTCGCTGACTTGGGAACACGTGAACCTTGACCGCAAGTTTGCGCTTCTGAAAGAAACCAAAAACGGTGAGGAACGAGCCGCCCCCCTGTCCTCAAAAGCCATTGAAGTGTTGAATGCCTTGCCCAAACCAACAGTCAAGTTGAATCCATCCGACCGGCCCTTTCCCATGGACCGGACTTGCCTTCTGAGCGTCTTTCGCTATGCCAGCCAGCGCGCCAAAATTCAAGACTTCACCTGGCACGACTTGCGCCATGAAGCCATGAGTCGTCTAAGCGAAAAGAGCGATTTCTCGATTCTTGAGCTCGCCTCCATTTCCGGCCACAAGACGCTTCAAATGCTAAAAAAGTACACCCACCTGCAGGCTGAAAAACTAGCTGAGAAGATGGGGTAGTGACCAAAGGCTGCGTCTGTCCGTTCGACTGACTACGGGGAGTTGATAACGTTTTCAGCATCCCCAAGTTCTCGCAGCAACACGTCAAAGCTCGGCGGCTCGGTCATGAACATGGGGCGCATCGTCGCGTAATCGTGCGCCAAATCACCCTGCCGTGCCACGGGTGGCACCAGCCGGAACGACCCATGGCAGGCCAGGTCGTAACGTGCCCAGCCTCTGGCAAATACCCGGCTTTTCCAGTCCACAACGCGCTCGCACTGCGCTTTGTCAGCCAAAAACTGCGGTGCATCGGCGTGTGCCAACAGCCTGACCATGTCGAAATAGTGTCGGGCATACCGGTCTGGGGTGGGTGAGTCATGTGGTCGGTGGTACTCCGCATGCAGGATGGTTGCTTTCTCCCAAAAAGTGCGCTGCAACTCCAGCGCCACTACCTCACATTGCCAGTCACCAAACACGGGCGCAAACACACTGGCAATCAGCGGTGCAATGGGGTAGCGCCCAGTAGGTTGCTGGTCGGTCAGCGTACCCAGCTCCAGCTTGACTTCTCGGCGCACATAGTCAAAACCGTGACCCTGCGACGTTGGATACCGAAAATACACGATGGGCGACTTGGCGTCCGCATCCAGCTCGTAATGAAGCCATGTGCCTGCGGGTGCGGTGCCCAGCGCATCAATGATCGCGCTCTCCAACAAGGGCAAGACCACCAGCTGCACCTTGTCCGCACATAGGCGCTGCATCTCCAGCACGGCGGCGTCACGCTTGACGCGGCTGGTCAAAGTGTCAAAGCCTTGCGCATCAGCACCCACAAACTCCGGCACCAGGCACAGATCAATATCTTCCGAGAACCGGTCAATGACCCCAAACACCTTGGACAACGACGTGCCGCCCTTGAACACCAAAAACGGTGCCAACTCAGACTGCGCAAACAACAAGCGCAGCAACCACGACACCCAGAAATCTTTCTCCAGAATCACGGCATTGAGGTGCAAAGTGAGTGCCGCGTTGTCGAACGCCAGCTTGCGGTCCGCGACCGACATGGCCGTGAAGCTGCTGCTCATGGCCGGGCTACCTCTCGAAAATGGGCATGCATCCACTCCGGTGCCAATGCGATATCTTGCAATAACGTGGCGCGTTCCACCGCTGGCAATTTTTCGCGCAAGCGCGCAATGCGTTGCTGCGTGATGCTGGCTGCGCCAAGACTACGAAACGCCTGAATCAGCAAGGCGCTCAACCGGCCCGCCGCCGCCATGTTGCGCGGTGTTGTGCGCTTAAGGCTGATCTGGGTAGGCCCAACCTTCACCGTACGCGTAGCGCCGTCTGTCAAAAACACCACCTGCGCAGGCACCTGCTCAGACAAACCCAGCAGATTGGCCGCATAAACCCCCGATGGTTGCAGCCGGATGCCCTCTTTACGTTCCAGCGCCTTTGCCACCGATTCAATGGCGGGCCAAAGCAAACCCAAAACCGGGTGGACTACCGGCGTGTCGTATAGGCCGCGGCCTAAAAGGCGAATCATACCGGCCGCCTTGCTGCGCGCGAGTGCGCTGGCCACCGCTGTGCGGCTGCCAAGATCGGCAAAGTCGGCAGGTGTGAACACCCAACCCGGCCCCTGCAACTGGATGCGCTGTAGAACTTGGTCGTCAATAGAACCTGCGTGCTTGCTCATTTGCAACGAATAATACTATAAATTCGTTGCAAAACATGATTCAACCAGGTGTTGCAGGTTGCTCTGCCGGTTCATATCCCCCTGGCCGCTGAATTTGACTTGACTCGGTGGTCATCTGCAAAAACCGCTGCCGGTGAAAACCCAAATAATGGGCGTGCTGCACAGACATCCAGCGCAACCGCATGCCTGCGGCAAGCCCCAATTTTTGCTGGTCGCTCGGCGGGATGGTTTTGGACACTAGCAACTCGCCCGCGCTTGAGAAGCTGACCAGGAAACTGTCGAATAGCACATCGAGGTTCGCACTCAGCAAAAATCCATTGAACACATCCAGCCGCTCGGCGTCAGATGCGCACTCGGCCCAGGGCTTGGCATGACTGGCACGTAGAGCTTGCGGCAGTGCCAAACCAGTCACTGCACAGGCACCGCCCCAGTAATCCAGCATGGCCTGACGATAAGCCTGCTGCCCCACCCGCTGGCGCACCATGCGCTGCACTTCGGTGT
>NZ_JAGPBB010000101.1 GCF_018063565.1 Rhodoferax sp. | reverse complement strand
AGCCAGGGTCCGTCGCGGAATTTGGCATTGGCGCGGCTGGAAACGCTGGTACCCAAGCTGCTGGCGCACCACCGCTGGTGGTACCGCTGCCGAGACCCGCAGCAGACCGGGCTGGTGGTCAATATCCACCCTTGGGAAACTGGCATGGACAACTCACCCGCCTGGGACGAGCCGCTGCGTGCCGTGCCCGAAACCACCCGCCACTACGAACGCAAAGACCTCAACCACGTCGATGCCTCGATGCGCCCGCCCAGGTCGTTTTACGACCGCATGGTTTACCTCATGGATTTCAACCGCAGCGTCGGGTTTGATCCGGCCAGGATACATGCCGAGTCCTCGTACCGGGTCAACGACATTGGCATCATCAGCATCCTGCAGCGCGCCAGCCGCGACCTGGCCTACCTGTGCCAGGTTTTGGGTATGGATGCGCCGGTTCATGAGTTGCAGATGCACGTCAATCGCACCCAACTGGCGGTGCGGGATTTGTGGTCACATCGCTGGCGGCAATATGTGTCGCGCAACGCCATCACCGGTGAGCTCCTGGAAGTGCCGACCTCTGCCGGTTTGCTGGCTGCCTACGCTGGTTTTGAGAACGACTGCGCAGGGACTATCACTAACTGGTTGATGGAGACCCCTTACGGGCTGCCATCGACTCGGATGACAGCGTCAGGTTTCGAGTCACGGCGCTACTGGCGCGGCCCGATCTGGCAGCATATCAATATGCTGGTTTCGGTGGGCCTGGCGGAACAGGGGCGTGCTGAACTAGCCGATCGCATCGCACATCACTCGCGGACGCTGCTGGAAGCCACGGGGTTCCATGAGTACTACAACCCGCTCTCGGGTACTGGTTTGGGCGGATCCGAGTTTTCCTGGACAGCTGCGACCTATTTGCACTGGATCTATCCGGCATACCGGTGAGCCAGGGCACGCCAGTAATCCCTATGTAACCCGCGCATCAGTCGGACGTTATCATTTCTGGCGCGTTCGTCATTGCACCTCCAACTCGAAACTTAACTTGCCATGGAAAACTCCACCCGGACCGAAACCATCGAGCGTACCCAAAGACCCTGGGGCTGGTTTGAGACCATTTCGGAGATGCCCGGCAACAAGATCAAGCGCATTGGGGTGTTGCCGTGCCAACAAATCAGCCTGCAAAAACACCGGCATCGGTCCGAGCACTGGGTGGTGGTACGGGGCTGTGCGCAAGTCACCCTGGGCGATCGGGTGTTTGACCTGACCGTGGGTCAACACTGCGACATCGCGCTGGATCAGGTGCACCGCATTGCCAATCGAAGCGCAGATCAATTGGTCGAGATTGTCGAAGTCCAGTTTGGCGACTATCTGGGTGAAGATGACATCATCCGTTTGAGCGACGATTACGGCCGCGTGTAAAGTCGGTGCCCTCTGCATCACACAAAAAAGCCATGAGCCATCATGTTTTGACCAACCGTTTCAAATTGCCCGAAGGTAGTTCGCCCGTCGCCTGCGTCGATATCGGTGGCACCAAGGTGGCGGTCAACATAGTTGATGCACTGGGCGTGCGCGGCAAAGTGGCAGAGCCGACGGCGGTTTCTGGCCACAACGACGCTTTGGCGCAGCAGATCATCCGGCTGATCGGTCAAAGCTGTGCCGCCAGTGGCGTCGCGATGGACGCTGTGGCGCGGGTAGGGGTGGCGTCGTGTGGACCATTTGTGCTGAATCAAGGGCAGGTGGAACTGGCCGCCCCCAACATTTGTGGTGGGCAGGCGGGTCCGGCACGTGGCTTACCCAATGACTGGAAAACAGCGCTTCTGGAAGCACCTTTGCGTCAGCGTTTTGCCCAGGTAAGGGTGGAAAACGATGGCATCGGGGCGCTGGAAGCCGAGCGGCGCTGGGGCGCACTGCAGCGTGACGGTGTGCCCATGACCCACTGTGCCTACGTCACCTGGAGCACCGGCATTGGCACCGGGCTGTGTGTGGATGGCCGCATCTTGCGCGGCAAGAATGGCAACGCCGGCCACGCCGGGCACATCTTTGTCAGCGACAACGACGACGCCTTGTGCGGCTGCGGCAACGTCGGCGATGTGGAAGCGCTGATCGCCGGCAATGCGCTGGCGCGTCGTTTTGCACCCCTTGGGTATGCCGATCCAGCTGCGTTATTTGCAGCAGCTTATGCGGGTGATCAAAGGGCTGAAGGCATTATTGACGATGTATGTCAGGTGATGGGCCGGATGCTGTTTGCCCTGATTGCGATTGCCGACCTTGAGCGCATCAGCATCGGCGGTAGTGTCTATTGGCACCACCGGGACTATCTGTTGCCCAAACTTCGTGCGGCAGTCCATGGCAAGCTGCCACCCCTGACCGACGGGTGCGAGCTCGTCAGTGCCGGCTTGGGTTTGCAGGTCGGTGATTTTGGCGCTCTGGCGCTGGTCGCCTGAACCTGAACATCACGACGCGCCATGCGCCTCTTTCTCAAAGGTCTGGTGGTGGGAATATTGGTCGCTTTGATGGGCACCGCGGCCTTCAGCTCATTGCGTTACGCCTACCGGATGCGAATGCCTGCGGAGCCAACCCGCGACCATACGCTGCAGCCGATTCAAGTCCCCCAGGACTGGATCAAGGCGGGAACCCCGCGTTTTTTGTACACCGAATATGTCGCATCGCCCGACCGAAACAGTTCGAGTGGCATCTGGAGTTGTGAGGGTCAGTCGACTTTTGAGTGGCATTTTGACGCCGATGAAACGGTGCATGTGCTCGATGGTCGGGTAGAAATCAGCTACCTGGGTCAGCATTTTGTCTTGGAGGCGGGCGATACCGCCTTTTTTCAGGCGGACACCCGCGCTGTCTGGCATGTGCCCCGCTACATGCGCAAATCATTCACCCTGCACCAACCCAATCCACTGGTTCGCCTGGTGCGCACGCTGTTGCGCGCGGTCGATTCCCCAACGTCCTGAAACAGATTCCTGCGTCTAGGGGTAAGTCCCCATTGCGGCGAGACAAAAATTAATTAACAATTAATTAATTCGCGCAACACGGTGTCTGCACGAATCAACCCGCGCCCCAGATTTGTTTATGCTGGGGTCGTTTCTTTAGGAGATGACATGTTAAAACTTTCCAAGCTGGCTTTTGCGGTGGCGTTTGTGGTGGCTGGCAATGCCGCCATGGCGGGTGAGGTCGAGGTGCTGCACTGGTGGACATCGGGCGGCGAGGCCAAATCGGTGGGTGAGTTGAAAAAAATCATGCAAAGCAAGGGTCATACCTGGAAAGACTTCGCGGTGGCAGGCGGCGGCGGTGACAACGCCATGACCGTGCTCAAGAGCCGTGTGGTGGCGGGCAACCCGCCGGCAGCCGCCCAGATCAAAGGCCCGGCGATCCAGGAATGGGCCTCTGAAGGTGTGCTGGCCAATCTGGATGCGACGGCCAAGGCCGAAAAATGGGACAGCCTGTTGCCCGCCGTTGTCGCCGACGTGATGAAGTACAAAGGCAATTACGTGGCGGCACCTGTCAATGTGCACCGCGTCAACTGGATGTGGGCCAACAGCGCCGTGCTGAAAAAAGCCGGTGTGGCCGCGGCTCCCAAGACCTGGGACGAGTTCTTTGCCGCTGCTGAAAAGGTCAAGAAGGCTGGCTTGATCCCGGTGGCACACGGTGGCCAGAATTGGCAGGACTTCACCACGTTTGAGTCCGTGGTACTCGGAGTCGGCGGTGCCAAGTTTTTCCAGGATGCGCTGATCAAGCTCGACCAAAAGGCGCTGACCAGCCCGACCATGACCAAATCGCTGGAAACTTTCCGCAAAGTCAAGAGCTATACCGACCCGGCCTCGCCTGGCCGCGACTGGAACCTGGCCACCGCCATGGTGATTCAGGAAAAGGCTGCCTTCCAGTTCATGGGGGACTGGGCAAAGGGTGAGTTCACCGCCGCTGGCAAGGTGCCAGGCAAGGACTACATCTGTGCTGCAGCTCCGGGTACCGGCAATGCCTACACCTTCAACGTGGATTCGTTTGCCATGTTCAAGCTGAAAGATGCTGCTGCTCAAAAAGCCCAGGCAGATCTGGCCGCTGCCATCATGGGGGTCGAGTTTCAGGAAGTTTTCAACCTGAACAAAGGGTCGATCCCGGTACGCCTGAATATGGACATGGCCAAGTTTGACGATTGCGCCAAGCTTTCCACCAAGGACTTTGTGGCGACATCCAAGAGCGGTGGCCTGCTGCCCTCGATCGCTCACGGCATGGCCGTTAAACCCGCAGCCGAAGGCGCCATCAAGGACGCGGTCAGCCAGTTCTGGAATGACGACAAGATTTCGGTGGCTGACGGTGTGAAGAACATCGCCAAAGCGGCTGCAACCAAGTAAGTTCGGTTCATGACGACCTGTTTTCCGGCCTGGAGTATTTGAGGTCGGGAATCAGGTTGCGGGGGATTGAAGGCAATTGGCTCGCTAACCCGCAGTAGGGTTGGGGTACGACCCGCCGCTCATGTCCCCCGCCCTTCGGGCTCCTCCTTTACTTCGCTTTGGGTCATACCCTAACCCTGCTGCTTGGCGCTGTGACCTGTGACATTGAAACGCTAATTGGCGACTAGACCTGACGGGGTGGGTGTTTCGCGCAGTGAGGTAAAGGAGGAGGCCGAAGGCCACAGGCGTTCGGTCGGGGGACACGAACGCAGCGGAATACCCACCCCGCCAGGTCGGGTTAAGGCGCAGGAATCCCTTCTGCGGATCAACATTGATCCCATCAAGTCAATCAAAGGCGAAAGATCTATGAAATCCTTTGAAAACGTGTTACCCAAGCTGGTGATCGCCCCGGGTTTTGTGCTCGGCTTTGCGTTCATCTACGGCTTGATGATCTGGAACGGGGTGCTCTCCGTCACCAACTCGCGCATGCTGCCCAATTACGAAGAATTCGTCGGGCTGCAGCAGTACGCCAACCTGTGGGAAATGGATCGCTGGTACATCGCGCTCAAAAATCTGGGCGTCTTCAGCGTGTTGTATGTGGGCGGCTCGATGCTGCTGGGCATGCTGCTGGCGATTTTTCTGGACCAGAAAATTCGTGGCGAAGGCTTTCTGCGCACTGTTTACCTTTACCCCATGGCTTTGTCGTTCATTGTGACGGGTACCGCCTGGAAATGGATTTTGAACCCCAGCCTGGGTCTTGAAAAACTCATGCACGACCTGGGATGGACCTCGTTTGGGTTTGACTGGCTGGTGCAAAGCGATACCGCCATCTACTGCGTCGTGATCGCCGGTGTGTGGCAGTCAGCCGGGTTTGCCATGGCGTTGTTTCTGGCTGGTTTGCGCGGTATTGACGACAGCATCATCAAGGCCGCGCAAATGGATGGGGCCAGTCTGCCCCGCATTTATTGGCGCATCATCCTGCCGGTCCTGCGCCCGGTGGTGTTTTCCACCATCCTGGTGTTGTCACATCTCTCGATCAAGGCGTTTGACCTGGTCATGGCCCTGACTGCGGGTGGGCCGGGTTATGCATCGGATGTTCCTGCCACCTTCATGTTCACCATGAGTTTCACCCGTGGCCAGATCGGTCTGGGTGCCGCCAGTGCCACCATGATGCTGGCGTTTGTGGCCTCCTTGGTGGTGCCGTATCTGTACAGCGAGTTGCGCGCCAAACCGCATGAGCGTTAAGAACAAGGAAATACATCCATGAACGCTAAAACACTTTCCCGCGCCGCCGTTTACGGTGTGCTGCTGATTGCGGCCTTTTTCTTTCTGGCGCCTCTGTATGTGATGCTGGCCACCAGCTTCAAAGATGCCGAGCAGATTCGCTCGGGCAATCTGCTGAGTCTGCCGACCTCGCTCAACTTCGAGTCGTGGACGCTGGCCTGGTCCACCGCCTGCACCGGCGTCGATTGCCGGGGGCTCAAACCCTATTTCTGGAATTCGGTGATGATGGCCGTGCCTGCGGTGCTGATCTCGACCGCCTGGGGTGCCATCAATGGTTATGTGCTCTCCATGTGGAAGTTCAAGGGAAGCGACCTGCTGTTTGGCTTCATCCTGTTTGGCGTGTTCATGCCGTTCCAGGTGGTGCTGCTGCCGATGAGCCAGGTGCTGGGTTTTCTGGGTCTGAGCAGCTCGATTGCCGGGCTGGTGCTGGTGCATTGCCTGGCGGGCATGGCCGGCACCACGCTGTTCTTCAGAAACTACTACACCGCCATTCCGCGTGAACTGGTCAACGCCGCGCGCATGGACGGGGCCGGTTTCTGGCGCATCTTCTACCGCATCGTCATCCCGATGAGCACGCCGATTCTGATGGTCACACTGATCTGGCAGTTCACCAACATCTGGAACGACTTTCTTTTTGGCGTGGCTTTCAGCGGCGCTGACAGCAAGCCCATCACGGTGGGGCTGAACAACATGGCCAACACCACCAGCAGCGTCAAAAACTACAACGTCGACATGGCTGCGGCCATCATTGCCGGCTTGCCGACCATGCTGGTGTATGTGCTGGCGGGGCAGTATTTCGTCAAAGGTCTGACTGCCGGTGCGGTCAAAGGTTAACTGATTCATAGGACACCACCATCATGGCAGCATCCCTCCACATCGCAGGCATCCGCAAGGTCTTTGGCAAAGCAGACAAGGCCGTTGAAGTCCTGAAAAAAATCGACATCATGGTCGCGCCCGGCGAATTCTTGATTCTGGTCGGCCCCTCGGGCTGCGGCAAATCGACGCTGCTTAACATCATCGCCGGCCTCGAAGACCCAACCGAAGGGGAGCTCAAGATTGCCGGCAGAAACGTCATTGGCGTGGCGCCAGCGCAGCGCGACATCGCCATGGTGTTCCAGAGCTACGCGCTTTACCCGACCATGAGCGTGGCGGACAACATTGGTTTTGCGCTGGAAATGCGCAAGGTGCCGCTTGATGTGCGCAAAAAACGCATCCAGCAGGTGGCCGAGATGCTGCAGATCCAGCACCTGCTGGACCGCCGCCCGGCGCAACTCTCGGGGGGCCAGCGCCAGCGCGTGGCCATGGGCCGGGCTTTGGCACGCGACCCACAACTGTTTTTGTTTGACGAGCCACTCTCCAATCTGGATGCCAAACTACGCGTCGAGATGCGCGCCGAGATCAAACGCCTGCATCAGGTCAGCGGCATCACCAGCGTGTACGTGACGCACGACCAGATCGAGGCCATGACACTGGGCACGCGCATCGCGGTGATGAAAGACGGCATCCTGCAGCAGATTGGCACACCTGACGAGATTTACCGCCTGCCCGCCAACACCTATGTGGCCGGATTCATTGGTTCACCCACCATGAATTTCATAGCTGGTAGTGCAAGCGGGATGGGCGCTGATGGCCTTTTTTCCTTTGAAGGGGGCAATCTGACACTGCCCTGCCCGATGCAAGGCAAGGTCACGCTGGGCCAACGCCCCGAGCACATTCACCTGGCCGAGGATGCCAGTTGGCGCGGTGAGGTCACGCTGGTGGAGCCCACGGGTGCCGACACCTATGTGGTGATCAAGACCGGCGTCGGCCTGATCACGGTGCGTACACCACCCAGTACCCAGGTCAAGGTGGGTGACAACGTCGGTCTGTCGGTCAGTGCCAACCACAACAACTGGTTTGATGTGCAGACCGGCCAGCGTCTTGGATAGGTCGGGCCTGAACGGCTGGCAACCGGTTTCCCCAAGAGGTCGCGAGGTGTGACCTCATTGTGCGCAGCGCCTACGCTGGCTCTGCTGCCAGTGATGCGGTACAGGGCGGCGATCAACCGTCACCGCGCCGCGGCAGGCTCAGGCGGATGCACAGTCCATGGGGTTGCACGGCGACTGCCTGCGCGTGCCCGCCGTGGCGCTGGGTGATTTCGGCGACGATTGACAGGCCCAGACCACACCCGCCAACCTGCTCCGAGCCACGCCAAAACCGCTCGAACACGTGCTCAAGCTGCTCGACCGCCAGGCCCGCACCGGTGTCGGTGACGTCCAGCCACACCATATCACCGCTGTCGGTGAGGCGCACGGTCACCTCGCAATCGGGTCCGGCGTAACGAAGGGCGTTGTCGAGCATGTTGGTCAAGGCCTCGCGGAGCAGCAGGGGCTCACCGGCAAGCAGGCAATGTTCAGGTCCTTCATATCCCAGGTCGATACGGCACTGGATGGCCCGTGGTGTGTGGTCGCGCGCCACGCCCCGGGCCAGCTCGGCCAGGTCGATCGGCTGCAGCCGGACCTCCACCTCATGGCGTGCCAGCGACAGCAGCTGGTGCACCAGATGGGCACTGCGCTGGGCGCCGCTGAGTACCTTGTTCAGTCGCACGCGCAATGCCTGTGGGTCGGTCTCCGTCAGGGCCAACTCGGTCTGGCTGATCAGACCTGCCAGCGGGGTGCGCAGCTGATGGGCTGCGTCGTTGAGAAAACGTTTTTCCTGCCCCAGATTGCGCCGCACCGCCGCCAGCAACTGGTTCAACGCGCCGGCCAGCGCATGCACCTCCTGCGGCGCCTGGGTCAACTCGATCGGAGAGAGTGCCGACACCGCCGGGTCGCGCCGTACCCCCAGCTGTGCCTGCAGGCGGGTGAGGGGTTGCAAGCCACGCGAGATGCCGCCGTACACCAGAACGCTGAGTACAGCACCCAGGAGCAACAAAGGAAACAGCATGTCGGCAATCAGCTCGGTGGTCAAGCGTTGCTGCACGGCCAGGCTCTTGGCCACTTGCACCCGCATCCGTTGCGGCGAGAGGTTGTCACCGTAGTCCAGCTCCAGCAGCGCCACGCGCATCGCCCGGCCTTCGATCTGCACGTTGTACAGCAGGGTTTCACCGGCCAGTTCCACCGGTGCATCCACTGGCCCGGGCAGGGTGCCGTTGCCCAGCAAGAACTGCCCGGGGGGCGACGACACCATGTAACTCACGCGGTCTTTGGGGTCCTGCTCGATGATGTCCTGTGCCGCGCGCGGAAAGTCAATCAACAGCCCGGAGCCAATTGGCTTGACCTGCCGCGCCAGCGAGCGCACCGACTGGGTCAGCGACTGATCGATGGCTTTTTCTGCGTAGTTCAGCGCGATGCGGTAGGCCAGCAGTCCGCCCACCAAAAAAAGCACCAGTTGCGGCAGCAGCAGCCAGATCAGCAACTGTCGTTTCAGCGACAAACCCTGCCGGGGCGTCGCGTTGGCGGATGCAGCGGGGGCCGTCTGACTGGCCGGCGCGCTCATGCGGTGGTGGACTCCAGCATGTAGCCCAGGCCACGCACGTTGCGGATGTTGAGCCCGGAGTCGGCCAGTTTGCGGCGCAGGCGGTGGATGTAAACCTCCAGCGCGTTGGAGGCCACGCCGGCACCGTCACCGGGTTCGGACTGCCAGGTTTCCAGCACATCCTCGCGGCTGACCACGCGGCCGGCGTGCGTCACCAGCAGCGACAAAAGCGCCCATTCGCGCTGGGTCAGCTCCAGTGCTTCGTCACCCAGCCAGGCTTGCGGCAGCGTGGCGTCGACACGCAAACGTCGCGTCGCCGGACTGGCCACTTCCAGCGAGCCACCAAAGGCGGGCAGGCGTGCGCGGCGCAACAGGGCCAGCAGGCGCGCCTGCAGCTCGGCCATGCTGAAGGGTTTGGTCAGGTAGTCATCGGCGCCGGCGGTCAGCCCTTGCACCCGGTCTTCAACACCGTCGCGCGCAGTCAAGATCAACACTGGCAGCGCGGGCAGGCGTTTGCGCAGCCAGTGCAAGAGTTCCATGCCGCTGATCCTGGGCAGCCCCAGATCGAGCACCACGCCGTCAAAGCGCTCGCGCTCCAGCAACACCTGCGCCGCCTCGCCGTCAGCCGCCGCAGTGACGCTGTGGCCTGCCTGCGCCAGTTGGGCGCTCAGGCCGTCACGCAACAATTCGTCGTCTTCAATAATGAGCAAGCTAGACATGTTGCAAGCATACCCCAGCGATGGGATGTCAGGTGTTGGCTTGCTGCACCGCAGCGACCCTTGCCAGGTGAATCATTTCGCCAATTTTCTGGCCACTGGCACCCGCCGCCATGGCGCTGTCAGCTATGGAAGCTGTATCAAGCTGCTGCACCATCGTCAGTACTTCAAGCAAGCGCTGGCGCTGCGGGTAGGCTTGCTCGCTGAGGCCCAGGCGGCCCCGTGCATCGCATTCGCAGGCCATCAGTGCCTGGGCAAAACGCTGCGGCTTGCGGATGGCGTCACAGCGCTCGAGCAGTCGTACCAGCGCTGCCGCGCTGAAGTCGGTGCTGCGGTGGATGTTGCCGTGCTCACGCGCCACCACATCGGCCAGCTCACGGCAGTCAGTGGGCACGCGCAGACGTTCACAAATGCCCTTGAGCAGGCGGGCGCTGCGCTCTTCGTGACCCAGGTGGCGTGGCAACACATCGGGGGGTGTGGTGCCTTTGCCCAGGTCGTGAAACAGGCAGGCCACCCGCACCGGCAGCGGCGCCCGCAACCGTGCACTCATGTCGAGCACCAGCATCAGGTGCCAGCCGGTGTCCACCTCGGGGTGGTAGTCGGCGCGTTGCGGCACGCCCCACAGCCGCTCCACTTCCGGCAGCAAGCGCGCCAGCGCGCCGCAGTCGCGCAGCACAGCGAACATGCGCGAGGGGGTGGCTTCCATCAGCCCGCGCGCCAGTTCCTGCCAGACGCGTTCACTCACCAAGTGTTCCACTTCACCGTTCTCGACCATCTCGCGCATCAATGCCAGCGTCTCGGGAGCCACGCTGAAGTCGCTGAAGCGCGCGGCCAGGCGTGCCACGCGCAGAATG
>NZ_JAGPBB010000038.1 GCF_018063565.1 Rhodoferax sp. | reverse complement strand
GCAGCTTGAAGGTCTGCAAACCCTCTGCGATACTCCTCCGACTCGGCTGTCCGCAGTGGCACGCTGAGTACCGTGTATCTCAGCTTGTCCGGGCTAAGAACTTACACCACGTCTTGGGACACAACCAATCTAAACGTTTTTTTTCGCTTGTCATATATTTCGCTAATTCGATCAAAAGCTTTGATTAAGTTATCGCGAAAGTGATTTAGCTTAATTTCTCTTGATAGCGAAAGCTTTCTTAGAGTGTCTACGCTATATAGATAGGTGGTTGTGTCTTTGTGGGTAGAGTAAAAAGAGTGCAACCAAAGTGCAAGCTGACTTGTTCGCAGTTCTGTGAGGATGTCACTGTCAAGATATGTAACTCGGTCTAACTCAAAGAACATCGCTGTATTTCGGTTCAATCCTATGCGTAGTTCTCCTGATTCAGCGATATATGCTGATCCCAGTAGGCTACCATAGAAACAAAACTTCTTTGTTTTGATGATGAGGACACCTGAAACCAGTCTCTTTAAACGCTCTTTCACCAATAAACGGTTTTGCCCGTTGTCGCTGAGTCCAGCAATCTCCAGCATTTCATAAAGTGACGTCGCGTAGGTATTCCCAAGTTCTCGATTTCTGAACGCATGCAGGACTGCCAAATAAGTAATTCGGTCATATTGATCTAATTCTTCACCTGTGTAACAGATATCAACTCCCCCAACAGATGCCATTACCTTTTCATGATAATAGACGCGAGTGCTTCCACCGTTAATACCAAACAACGCACACTGCAAGATGCTACAAGGAGTTGCACGCACAGCATCCGGCCAATGTCTTAGATATTTGTCATCCAAGTCCTCGCTTTGCGCTTGCTCTGCGAGTGCTGCCCATTTTTTCAAGTCAACAAGTTTGCTTAAAGAATAATCCTCTCGAAATTTTTGTTTAAATTCGGGATCATTCTGCGCCTGCGTTTCTAAGCTAGGTAGATCTGATAAACGTTTTCGACCCATATAACTCCACCGCTATCTTTGACAAACCTGAATTTACAGCGACTTGCGCTTCTCAATTTGACCAACTACAATTTGCTTTATATCGTGATCGGATTTACCAGCAATTCGAGCTGTGATGATTTCGTCGATTTCATAGTCAGGCCATGCACGCGATTTAGCACTAATGAGCACTCCAGGCGGCAGAATCCCGTCTTTAATACATGCAAAAACACTGGCATCAGACCGATAGCCGAACTTATTTTTAATCTCTGGTAAACGAATGAGCTTCATGTAAATACTCTAAGTAAATAATCATGGAGTAAATTTACAGCTTTTACCGCCCGAGTACCAAGGTATAGCAGCTTCGGCGTTCTTGGCGCGTGTCGGCCAAACAACACGGCGCGGCGGCGGATATATGGCGGCGGCGGCGGCGGCGACTAAATCTTTGCTGTGAGAGTCACCCTAAACCACCAGTTTTGCCAATCCAGCCATTGCACGTTCTTGTAGCAAGTGCCCGTAATAACTCTCGATCATCGCAACGCTAGTGCCACTCATCGCCGCCACAGTCAGTAAATCAATATTGTGTAAGCTCACTAGATCAGTGATCACCGAATGCCTTAGCGTGTAAGCCGTCGCTGTAGTAGGCAGTCCAGCCGCCAGCGCAGCCAAGCGAAGTGGCTTTTTCCAAGTGTCTTTACTCCACGCTTTTCCATCTGCTCGCGTGAACAATGCAGCCTTTGGCAATTTATTTTTGCACTGTGCAGCAAAGAAATGCGCAGTTGCGATAGGTAGCGACAGCTTTCTATCTTTGCCTGCCTTATCTTTCCCGACCGTCAAGACACTTAATCGAGGATCAAAATTTGCTACAACAAGGGAAGCAACAGCACCGGGGCGCAAAGGCAATAACGACAATGCACGAATAAATAAAGCGATGTCTGGATCGGCATGTTCGATAAGCCTTGACCTTTGCGTTGCATCCACATACACATCTCGGCGTCCAGTTGCACCGGCAATTGGTTTTAGCTGTTTGCTCCAAGCACTATCACTTGATGCATATCCATCAGTCTTAGCGCGATTTAGTACCGCCCGAAAAACCGCGATATCCCGATTGATAGCTGAGGCTGACCTTGGCTTGGTCGGTTCCTTAGATTTGTCTTGTGGAATACAAAACGTCTTTTCAAGTCTGGTACGCCAGTCTTTAATTTGACCGACCGTTAGCTTGAGCATCTTTGTCTGCGCTAACCGTTGATCAGGCTCAATCCATCTTTTATAGCGTCCTTTTGCATCTTCGGCGCCGGCTGGCTTGAGCGTCTCAAAATAGCGGTTCCATGCTTGCTCGATTGTGATTTCCGCATGTGAGCCACCATGCTCTCGATGCTCAAACCAAACACGGGCGAGCTTCAAAGCTTCATCGTACCGTGATGCCCCGGCGATTCCATCGAGCGCCCCAATGCTATGGACCTGATATTTCCCATAGCCCGCAGTCGTTCTCGCGAGCCAAGCTCCAACGCTATCAGCAGTGACTTTGCGATAGCCCAAATAGCACCCCTGTTGAATCTTGGCCCAATACGGCGCATGCCGTGCCTTCAATGCTGCGCGTCCGGTTACAGTGTCTAATCTGAAAGCCATACAGGTGTCCAAACGGTGTCTAAAAAGTGTCTAAAAGGTGCGTATATTCTAGTGTATTTGCTTGGAGTTCATTTTGGATAAGTGGTTGATTTATATAGATTCTTGGAGTTGCTTGGAGGGTGAATCTTGGCATTCGCAATGCAGAGGTCGGGAGTTCGATCCTCCTCCTCTCCACCACCATACCAAAACCAGACGCTTCTCTGGCTTTTTTCCTGTGAAGTCGCCAATGTTTGCTAGATCGCCGGATCGGAGGCGACTCGCTACAACTGGTGGCCACGTTCAGCCATCGTGCAACTCGCTGTGCCTACCTGGATCGTTGCCTGCGGCTGTTGTGCAAGCTGTCAACGCTGTAAACCACCAGGGCCAGCCAGATCAGGTAAAACCCCAGGGCACGCGCCGGGTCAAAGACTTCACCATAAAGCCACACGCCCAGCAGCATTTGCAGGCTGGGCGAGATGTATTGCAGGATGCCCAACGTGGCCATGGGAATGCGGCGTGCGCCCGTGGCAAACAGCAGCAGGGGTATGGCGGTGAGCGGCCCGCCCAGCAGCAGCCAGCCCAAGGTGGCGACGTTGCCCTGCACCAGCGCGCCCTCCCCGTGCCAGGACCACCACGCCAACATGCCCACGGCAATTGGCGCCAACAACAGGGTTTCAAGGGTCAGGCCCTCGAGCGCACCAAGCGTGGCCACCTTGCGCAGCAGGCCATAAATGCCAAAAGTGGCCGCCAACACCAGTGCTATCCATGGCAGCCGCCCCGCCTGTAGCGTGAGCCACACCACGCCAGCAGCAGCCACGGCCACCGCCAGCCACTGCAATGGACGCGGGCGCTCGTGCAAAAAGACAAAACCAAACCCCACGTTGACCAGCGGCAAAATGAAGTAGCCCAGACTGGCATCGACCACCTGAGCGTTGTGCACCGCCCACACATATACCGACCAGTTGGCCGACAACAACAAGGCAGAAAGCGCAAATGCTGCCAACACCCGTGGCTGGCGCGCCACCTCTCCCAGCCATACCCAACGCTTGAGAAACGCCAGCACGAGCATCAAGAATACCAGCGACCACACCATGCGGTGCATCACCACCTCCAACGCGTTGACATGGCCGAGCTGCTTGAAAAAGGCCGGCAACAAACCCCAGAAGGTGTAAGCCAACGCAGCATAAAGCACACCTGAATTCAATTTGAAACGGCAATCATGGTTGAGGGTTCTGACGGGTAGGGCAAGTGGCTGAGTCAAGGAATCTGTCTCGCTTCACAATAGCTCACTATGCCACGCCTCATGCAAGCCACCAATCTGATCATGGTCACTGCGACGCATTTCAACCCTGACTTAGGTTCGCGAACCGACAGTCCATCAGCGGTAGCCCACAGCGCTGGTGGTCTTGGGTGTGGGTACATTCAGGCTATGGGCAATTTTGCCGTTCAAGCTTATCCATGACAGATCCCATTCACTTTTACGAACCGTGCCATGGCCATGGTCTGGCGCATGACCCTTTCAATGCCATCGTCGGCCCTCGCCCGATCGGCTGGATATCAACTTGCAATGCGACTGGCTTGAACAATCTGGCGCCCTACAGTTTTTTCAATGCGTTCAACTACACGCCACCCATCATCGGCTTCGCCAGCATCGGCCATAAAGACACCCTTCGCAATATTGAGGAGACCGGTGAGTTCGCCTGGAATCTGGTCACCCAGCCATTGGCCCAGGCCATGAACCAATCCTGTGCCAACGTCGCCCCTGATGTCAGTGAATTCGCCTTGGCAGGACTAACACCCGTTCCTTCGAGGTTGATCAAGGCGCCACGAGTACAGCAGAGCCCGGTGTCTTTCGAGTGCCGTTGTACACAAATCGTGCAGCTTCAAACCGCAAAGGGAGGCAAAGTGCCGACTTGGCTGATATTGGGCGAAGTGGTGGCCGTACACATTGCCCGTCGCTTGATCAAAGATGGGGGGTACGACACCGCCACTGCCGATCACATCTTGCGGGGTGGCGGCCCGGCCGACTATTTCACGATTGGCCCTGCACAATTATTCAAGATGACACGTCCCGCCTGAGGACTCGCGTTGCCCGAATGGAGCTGAAAACGCCAAACACACTTTCAAGCAGGAACCTTCGCTCATGACAATTGAACTGACCAAGGAAGCACGCCAGCAACTCATCACATCGATTGAGCGCTATTACCTTGAAGAACGGGACGAGAAAATTGGCAACATCGCCGCCGCTGCGCTGTTGGGCTTTTTTCTGCAAGAGCTGGGACCGGTGGTCTACAACCAGGCCGTCTCGGATGTGCAGGAACGCCTACAGTTGCGTGTCTCCGAACTTGACATTGAGGTCCACGAAGACGAGTATCAGTACTGGCGCAAGAAAGACCCAAAGACCAGGCGCTAAGGCGGCAGTGCCATCGTGGCGCGCAGTCCCTGTTCAGGTCAGTTGCTCAGACTGCACGTGCCACCTGGTGGACCCCCCGATGTTGCCCATTCCTGACTGTTTCGAGGAGCCGTTTCATGACCCGTCTGACCGCACAAGACTTCCAGCCTGAAGTGCTTCAGCTATTTGACCGCTACGTCCATGGCGACATCAGCCGCCGCGGTTTTCTGGATCTTGCCGCCGGTATCGCCGGCTCGGGAGCGGCAGCAGCCGGCCTGCTGGCTGCACTGAGCCCTCAGTTCGCACAAGCGCAACAAGTGCCGCCTGACGATTCGCGACTTCAAACCAGCTATCAGACATTCGAGTCACCGCTGGGCAATAACCGCATCCGTGCCTACCTGGCCAGACCAGCGGGCAGCAACACCAAACTCCCTGCCATTCTGGTGATTCACGAAAACCGGGGGTTGAATCCACACATTGAAGACATCACACGCCGCCTGGCACTGGACGGATTTCTCGCTTGCGCGCCGGACGCGCTGAGCTCACTCGGGGGTTATCCCGGCGATGAAGACAAGGCGCGCGCCCTGTTTGCCAAACTGGATGGCAGCAAAACAGCCCAGGACTTTTTGGCGGTCACACGTGCCTTGCTGACCCACCCGCACAGCACCGGCAAAGTCGGCGCGGTGGGCTTTTGCTATGGAGGTGGCGTGGCCAATATGCTGGCAACCCGGGTTCCGGAGTTACTGGCAGCGGTTCCCTTTTATGGCGTACACCCGGCGCTGCAAGAGGTCCCCAACATCAGGGCTGCCCTGTTGATTCACTACGCCGGTGCGGACGAGCGCATCAATGCCGGGTGGCCCGGTTACGAAGCCGCCCTGAAAGCAGCAGGGAAACCCTTTGAGGCTTTCGTTTATGCCGGTGTTCAGCATGGGTTCAACAACGACACCACGCCCCGCTACGACGTCGAGGCGGCCAAACTCGCCTGGCAGCGCACGACCGCATTTTTCAAGACAAGGTTGGTTTAGCCACAGCATCTGCCGGGCGACCCTTTGGCGGAAACTGCCAGGGATCCGGTGGCAGCCGCTACCGAGCAGGCTACAAACGGCTGGCAGCGAATTCCTGCACCCGCTGGGCGGTATCGGCGTCGGCAAAACAGGCCATCGCCGCCTGTTGCTCCAGCTCCAGTGCCCCGGCGAGTTGATGCTGCAACTGGCTGTTGAGCAGGCGTTTGAGTCTGCCGGTGGCAGTGGCTGAGCGTGATGCCACCTGTTGCGCCAAGTGGACGGCTTCTTGCAGCATCACTTCGGCACCAACCACGCGATTGACCAGTCCAAGCTCGCGCAGGCGCTGGGCACCCTGGCGCTCACCCAGCACCATCAGTTCCATCGTGCGTTGGTGCCCCAGTGTCTGCGGCAGTAAATGGGTCACCCCACCGGTCACAAAATGCCCCAGGGCCATCTCAGGAAAAAAGCACACCAGACTGTCGGCCGCCACCACCATATCGCAATTGAGAACCCACTCGAAGCCGCCGCCCACCGCATAACCGTGCACCGCGCCAATGACCACCTTGGGACCAAACATGATGTCACGGGTGATCTGCTGGATGCGGTCGCAATGCTGGGCGATGGAAGCCGGGCTTTGTGCCTGCTGTTCAAATTCCTTGAGGTCGTCACCGGCGCAGAAGGCCCGCCCGGCACCGGTGAGCACGATGGCCCTGGTGGTCGGGTCGTTTTGCGCCTGGACCAGGGCATCGTGCAGATCCAGCAGCAAGGCGCCACCGATGGCGTTGAGGCGTTGCGGCCGATTCAAGGTGACGATGCTGACCGGACCCTGAACCTCGTGCAGTGCAAAATTCATGACAACTCCTTGACGTTGATGATCGACGTTGGGGTGCTTTCGGGGCGTTTTTCGCTGTCCCACTTTTCGGCGCTCTGAAACTCCTGCTGAAGCCGGAACTTTTCGACCTTGTCGGTCGGCGTCTTGGGTAATTGCGCCATCCAACGAAGGTAGCGCGGCAACATGAAACGCGCCATCCGCGAAGCACAAAAATCCAGCAGCTCGGCGGGGGCCAACACGGCGTTGGGCCGCAACACAACGCAGGCCATCACCTCTTCTTCGGTCATCTCGCTGGGCACACCCATGACTGCACATTCCAGCACATCCGGATGGGTTTCAATCACCATTTCCACCTCCGCCGCCGAGATGTTCTCACCACGCCGGCGCACAATGTCTTTGCGTCGACCGACAAAATACAAGAAACCATCGGCGTCTCGCTTGAGCACGTCACCCGTGTGAAACCACAAATTGCGAAAAGCCAACAAGGTTTCCTGCGGCATGGCGTAGTAGCCTTGCATGATCAAATCCGGCTCCAGCGGGCGAATCACCAGTTCACCCGGCTCACCCACGGGAACCTCAAATCCATCTGCATCCAGCAAAGCCACGTCGAAGGGGCCGATCGGTTTGCCGCAGGAGCCCGGACGACGGGGCTCATCCTGCGGTGTGAAGATCATGCTGCCAGCCTCGGTCAACCCGTACAGCTCGACCAACTGGCAGCCAAAGCGTGATTCGAATTCGGCTGCCCAGGCCGGCAAGGGTACACCCCAACCCAGCCGTGCGTGATGGTTGCGGTCTTGCGGCGAAGGTGCCTGTTTCCACAGCATGGTGATGGTGGCACCCATGAAGTCAAAGACCGTTGCCTTGAGCTCGCGCATCTCCTGCCAATAGCGTGAGACACTGAACTTCTCGCCGATTGCCGCCACACCGCGCAGCAACAGCGCTGGCGCAATGGTCATCACGGCAGCGTCAAGATGGAACATCGGATAGGGGCAATACAGAACATCGTCGGCTCGCAAACCGAGCCCAAGAATGGTCAATTGCGCCTGGGCCAGGACAAAGCGGTGGGAAATCATGGCCGCTTTGGATCGACCCGTGGTCCCCGACGTGTACAACAGCA
The DNA here is from genome assembly GCF_018063565.1 of Rhodoferax sp. Classification (GTDB taxonomy): domain Bacteria; phylum Pseudomonadota; class Gammaproteobacteria; order Burkholderiales; family Burkholderiaceae_C; genus Rhodoferax. The sequence goes on along the minus strand of NZ_JAGPBB010000038.1, from coordinate 28,939 downwards.
GGCACAACTCGGAGAAGTGGATATCTGGCTGTGGCAGGGTCTCGGCGTTCGGAGCCACTGCGCGCAGACTGTCAAAGCTCAGACCATTCGCCGTCGTATCGACCCCGACCAGCACCGTTGTCTCAATGTTGGCAAGTGTGGCAGCGACTTCGCGCAGTGCCTCCACCAGCGAGACATGCACCACGATCAAGCGGCTTTCCACCAAATTCAGGGCGTTGGCCAACACCTGCCCACGAAAAGAGGTGTTGACCGGTGCCGCGACCGCACCAAGTTTCGCCAAGGCAAACCACAACACGGCAAATTCGATGCAATTGGGCAGCATCAGGCTCACGTGCTGACCGCGCCGCACCCCTTGCGCATGTAAACCGGCGGCAACCCGATCGGTTTCGGCATCGACTTGCCCATAGGTCCACTCCCCACCCATCATGCGAATGAAGGGTCGCTCGGGCTGCTCGACCGCGGCGCGGCGCAACTCGGCAGCCAACGATGGCGCCAGGTCAGGAAACGCCTTGCTGACAGAACTCGATGGCATGGATGGTTTTCTCCTTTATTTTGGGTCGGGCTGTGGCCTCACTGACGGCCCCCATCCGAGGCGCCCGATCAAGGGCAATCGCAGCGCTGGCGGATTGAGGTCCACCCCAAAATTCAAACCCAGCACATTCAGTTCCAGGCCCTCCTGCACCCCCACACTCGCGCCGAGCAGGCCCAATAGGCTGAACTGCAGACCCGAACCCGACGACGAGATACCAATCGGGTCGGTAATGGGCCGGTAGTCTTTGCCGATCGCGTTGGCCGGCAAATCCAGTTGCAATGCCTTGACCTCGCGCCCGATATGGGCCAGGAATGTATTGCTGTTGGGACCGGGGTAACTGCGGTACTGCCTGGCGTAGGGGTAACTGGCCACCGCCGCTTCGATCGCATCAATCATGGTTTCGACCTCGACACCCTGGTGATCCACCAGAAGCTTGGGAGTCGAACCGTACCAAAGGCCGTCAGGAACAGCGTAGTCGCGCTGAACCACGTCCGGTGCACGCCAGCCCACAACGTCGTAGCGGGTGTAAACGGATTCACCACGGCGCTTGAAAATGATCCAGGGATGCACTGCAAAATGGCCGCGCCAGCCGTAAGTCGGTGCGGCATACACCTGGACGATGGCAATGCTCGACAACGCTACTGGGTCCGGTGCGATTCCTGCGGAGTGTCTGGGTGCTGTCGCCCAGCTTCCACGCGGTGTTTCGGGAGCGAACGCTGTATCCTGCGCGCAGGCAAGCGGCGCAGCCAAGATCACAAGAGCCATACAACCGTGACGCATCAGCGGCGCGAACTGATGATGATCCCGCCAACAATCAGCGCAAATGCCACCGCATGGTAGGTTCGCGGGACCTCGCCCAACACCGCAGCTGACAGCACGGCCGCGAACAATGGGGTCAGGTTGACAAAAAAGCCGGCCACCTGCGGTCCGGCCTGTGACACGCCGCGACCCCAGCAAAAGTAAGCCAGCAGCGACGGGCCAATGGCCACATAGGCCAATGCGCTGAGCAGTGGCCAGCCCCATGACACCTGCAAGTCGGGTACCAGCGCCCACTCCGCGCCAGTAAACAATGCTGACCACAAGATGCCCGGCACCACCTGCGCCAGCAGCCACGCCGCCCAATCGGTACGCAGTGCCGCCGGATCCACCTGGTTCACTTGCGGCTTGATGAGCAGCCAGCTGTACCATGCCCAAGTGGCGGTGGCCAGCAGCATCAGCATATCCCCGGGCACCAGGCGAAGGCTGCCCAGTTGGGCCAATTCACCCCGGCTCAGCACCGTCAGTACACCACTGGTTGACAACGCCACGCCCCACCACTGGTGACGGGAAATGGCGGCACCAAAAAAGAGTCGCCCCAGCCCCAACATAAAAATGGGCATGCTCGAGCCCACCAGCGTCACGTTCAGCGGGGTGGAGGACTTCAACGCCATGTATAGCAGGGCGTTGTAACTGCCCATCCCCAGCAGCCCTAGCAAAGCCATGCGTCGCCAATGGGTCCACAACGGGCTGTCTCGTCGCAACACCCAGGTTGCCAATGGCAGCAACAACGCAAACCCGGCCAGCCAGCGCAGCAGGTTAAAGGTGATCGGCGGCACCAGACCGACCATCATCCGTCCGACCACCGCGTTGCCCGCCCACAGCAGCGGGGGCAGGGTCAAAAGCAGGGCGGTGCGTACGGACAGGTGTTGGGTCATGGAGGCTATCAACGGATGAACGCCAACTGTACGCGATTGGCCTCCCCCCGTGCGACGACAATGCCACTCTTTCCAGTCACTCTTTCGTTCCATGAACCGACACCTCTGGCTGCTGGCCATTTGCCAGGGACTTTTCCTGACCAACAACGTCACGTTCATCGCCATCAACGGATTGGTGGGTTTTAGCCTGGCACCGCTAGGCTGGATGGCCACCTTGCCGGTGATGGGTTACGTGGTAGGGGGTGCCCTGTCGACCGTGCTGGTGGCCAGGACGCAGCACCGGTTCGGCCGCAAGGCGTCATTTCAGCTCGGTCTGATGGTGGCGCTGGGCAGTGCACTGCTGTGCGCTTATGCAGCCGTGAGCAAAAACTTCTGGCTACTGTGTGCTGCCACGCTGGTGGCAGGCTATTACAACGCCAATGGCAATCTATACCGGTTTGCCGCCGCAGAACTGGCCGGCAGCGGTTTTCGCGAAAAGGCGGTATCGCTGGTCATGGCGGGCGGCCTGATCGGGGCCGTGCTCGGCCCCAATCTGGCCGCGCGCACCCGCACCCTGACTGAGGTGCCTTTTGTCGGCGCTTACATGGCTTTGGCAGGGGTTGCGTTGTTATCGATGCTGGTCCTGCATTTCATCCGCTTCCCGCCTTTGCCTCCCAAACAAGTTGCGGGTGATGGCCGCCCCTTAAGTCAGATCATGCGTCAGCCGGTGTTCATTGTGGCCGCGATCACTGGCGCCCTGGGTTTTGGTGTGATGAACCTGCTGATGGCGGCCACCCCGCTGGCGATGCAGCAGTGCAGCCTGCCCTTTAGTGACGCCGCGCTGGTGCTGGAGTGGCATGTGATTGGGATGTTTGCCCCAGGCTTTTTCACCGGGCATTTGATCAAGCGCTTTGGCGTACTGCCCATCATGGGCATTGGCGTGGCCCTCAACGCGTTGTGCATTGCCATTGCGCTCTCGGGCGTGGATTTGCATCAGTTCCTGATCGCGCTGTTTTTACTGGGGGTGGGCTGGAACTTCCTGTTCACTGGCAGCACCACCCTGTCTTTGCAGACCTACACCACGGCCGAGAAAGACCGGGCACAAGGCGCACTCAACTTCTTTGTCTTTGCCACCACCGCCTTGAGTTCGTTCAGTTCCGGTGTACTGGTCACCACCAGCGGCTGGCAGTGGCTCAATCTGGGGTCCATGATTCCGGTCGCGTGCACCGGTGCTGCCGTGTTGTGGCTAGCCAGGCGGGGCCCCACCGCCCGGGTATGATTTAAACCTGGCGGGGCGCCAGGATCACCCCGCGTTCCCCCAACAATGGAGACCCTTTTCATGCAACGACGCGAACTCATTCTCAGCGGTATTGCCGCTGCCTCCTTGCCTCTGCTGGCCACCGCCCAATCACTCGAAAAGTCCAAAGTCATTCTGGCGGTTGGTGGCAAAAATTTGCTCTACTACCTGCCACTGACAATCGCCGAGCAAATGGGTTACTTCAAGGCCGAGGGGCTGGATGTGACCATCGTGGACTTTGCCGGTGGTGCCAAAGCGCTGCAAGCAGTGGTGGGCGGCAGCGCCGATGTGGTCTCGGGTGCGTTTGAACACACCGTCAACATGCAGTTCAAAGGCCAGCCCATGCGCGCGTTTGTGTTGCAGGGTGCCACACCCCAAATCGTGCTGGGCGTCAGTCCCAAGACCCTGCCCAACTTCAAGTCCATTGCCGACCTGAAGGGCAAAAAAGTGGGCGTATCCGCCCCGGGCAGCTCAACCAATGTGGTGGTGAACTTTCTGCTGGCCAAGGCAGGGCTCAAGCCCAGCGATGTCAGCATCGTTGGCGTGGGCACCGGCAGCGGTGCGGTGGCGGCCATGCGCTCGGGGCAGATCGACGCGATGAGCAATCTTGACCCGGTCATCACCTTGCTGCTGCGCTCGGGCGACCTGAAAATCGTCTCAGATACGCGCCTGCCTGCCGAGAGTGAAAAAGTGTTTGGCGGCCCCATGCCCGCTGGCTGCCTGTATGCGCCACAACCGTTCATCGACAAAAATCCCAACACCGTGCAAGCACTCACCAACGCCATGGTGCGTGCGAGCAAGTGGATCCAGACTGCGGGTGCTGCCGAGATCATCAAGGCCGTCCCAGAGAGCTACCTTTTGGGCGACCGCGCGGTTTATATTGACGCCTTCCTGGCCGCCAAGGGCTCGCTTTCGCCGGACGGCATGATTCCGGAAAAAGGCGCGCAAACGGCCTTCAAGGCATTGGCCAGCGTGGACGACAAGCTCGCTGCTGCCAAGCTGGACCTGAGCGCGGTTTACACCAACAACTTTGTCAAGAAGGCCAACGCCAAATACCCCAAGGGTTGAGATGACGCCTGCGTTGCAGCTGCAGGGCGTGGCCTGCACCTTCACCGACCGACACAACCCGCGCCAGCGCTATACCGCCGTCAAGGACGTCAGTCTGACCGTGGGCGCGGGTGAGTTTGTCAGCGTTGTCGGGCCCACCGGTTGCGGCAAGAGCACGCTGCTGAACGTCGGTGCCGGCCTGTTGGCACCCAGCACCGGCACAGTGACGGTATTTGGTGAACCGCTGCAGGGAATCAACCGACGCGCGGGCTACATGTTTCAGGCCGAGAGTCTGATGCCGTGGCGCACCGCCCTGGGCAATGTGATGGCCGGGCTGGAATTTCATCGTGTGCCCGAACGCGATGCTTGTGTACAGGCCGACGAATGGCTGCGCCGCGTGGGTCTGGGCGGTTTTGGTGACCGCTACCCGCACCAGATGAGCGGTGGCATGCGCAAGCGGGTCAGCCTGGCGCAGACACTGGTGCTCGACCCTGACATCATTTTGATGGACGAGCCGTTTTCAGCGCTGGACATCCAGACCCGGCAACTGATGGAAAACGAATTGCTCGCGTTGTGGCAAGCCAAAAAGAAGGCCGTGTTGTTCATCACGCATGACCTGGACGAAGCCATTGCCATGAGCGACCGCGTGGTGGTGCTGAGCGCCGGGCCAGGCAGCCACCCGATTGGGGAATTCAGCATCGACATCGAGCGCCCACGCGATGTGGCCGAGGTCAAGATGACACCGCGCTTTATCGACCTGCACAAAGCCATCTGGGCGGTGCTGCGCGAAGAGGTGCTCAAGGGCTACCAACAACAACTGGAGGCGGTGTAGGCGCGATGTGGAAACTGATCAAACCGCGTGGCGGCAACTTGTGGCTGTGGCAACTCGGCCTGCTGGTGCTGCTGTTTGTGTTCTGGCACGTGATGACGGTGCCCGGGCTGATCCCGCCCATGATGTTCGACAACGACCGTCAGGCCGCGTTCTTTTTTGGCGAGCCGCTCAAGATGGCGGACCGCATCTGGGTCTGGTTTGTGACCGATGCCGATATCTACCAGCACCTGGCGGTGACGCTGGCCGAAACCCTCATGGCATTTGCCATTGGCTCCGGACTGGGTCTGGCCGGCGGCTTGTGGCTGGCGCTGAGCCCCATGGCGTCCGCCATTCTGGAGCCCTACATCAAAGCCATGAACGCCATGCCGCGCATCATCCTGGCGCCAATTTTCTCGGTCTGGTTCGGGCTGGGCATGGGCTCCAAGGTGGCGCTGGGCGTGACGCTGGTGTTTTTTATCGTATTTTTCAACGTCTACCAAGGCGTTAAAGAAGTCAGCCCGGTGGTGCTGGCCAATGCGCGCATGCTGGGGGCCGACAAACGCCAGCTACTGCGCCATGTTTACCTGCCCAGTGCCACCAGCTGGGTGTTCAGCTCGCTGCACACCTCGGTTGGCCTGGCCTTCGTCGGTGCGGTGGTCGGTGAATACCTGGGCTCAAGCCAGGGCGTGGGTTATCTGATCTTGCAGGCCGAGGGCAGCTTTGATATCAACACCGTGATGGCCGGCATTGTGGTGCTGACCGTGTTCGCCCTGGCACTGGACAGCCTGGTCGGGCGCATTGAGTCGCACCTGATGAAATGGCAGCCGCGCAGCGGCGAAACTGAAAAGCTCTGATCCCAATGGGTCAGTGATGCGACGAGAGTGGCTTCAGGCGGTGTCTTGATGTGGCACCTGTGCCGGGTGAATACAGACCATTTCAAGTGCTGGAAAGCCGACGGGATGACGATGCGGACGCTGGCATGATTTCAGTGCGCCGCAGCAGCCGCGATCACCTGCGCCACTGCCGCCGTGAGCTTTTTGGCGTAGGGCACGTGCAAGAATTCATTGGGGCCGTGGGCATTGCTCTTGGGGCCAAGGACGCCACAAACCATCATTTGTGCTTTCGGGAAACCCAAGGACAACATGTTCATCAGGGGAATGGTGCCACCCTGGCCGATGTAGCCGCAAGGCGCGCCAAAGCAGCTTTGTGAGGCGGTATTCACGGCGCGCTCAAACCAGGGCGCGCTACCTGGCGCGTTCCAGCCGGTGGCACCAGCGCCATGCTCAAAAGTCACTTTCGCCTGGTACGGGGCATTGTCCTCAAGCAGCGCCTTGAGGTCTTGCACCGCCTGTGCCGCATCGATCAACGGCGGCAAACGCAGACTGATTTTGAAGGCCGTGTAGGGACGCAGCACATTGCCCGCATTTTGCAAGCTGGGCAGGCCATCGGCACCGGTCACACTCAGGGTTGGCATCCAGGTGCGGTTCATCAGTGCCTGCAGCGGATCGGTGGTGGTGGGCAAGGTGAGCTGGGTGGAGCCACCGCAGTCGGCATGGGCCCAAGGAAACCGCTTGTAAATCTCATCACCGAGAATCGCCGCCGTCGCCCGGGCCTGGGCGATGCGCTCGGGCGGCACCTCACAATGAAACTGGGCAGGCAACAGGCGACCGGTGACACTGTCTTCCAGGCGGTCAAACACCTGGCGCATGATGCGAAAACTCGACGGTACCAAACCGCTGGCATCGCCCGAGTGCACGCCTTCGGTGAGTACTTCGACCTTGAGCACACCAGTCACATTGCCGCGCAGGCTGTTGGTGAGCCACAGTTGGTCGTAGTTGCCGGCCCCCGAGTCCAGGCACACCACCAGACCCACATCACCCAGCCGGGAACTGAGTGCGTCAATGTAGGCCGGCAGGTCGTGTGAGCCGCTTTCTTCGCTGGTTTCAATCAGTCCGACGATGCGCGGGTGTGCGGCACCCTGCGCCTGCACCGCTTGCACTGCGGCAACAGCCGCATACACCGCATAACCGTCATCCGCCCCGCCTCGACCATAGAGTTTGCCGTCCTGGTATTTGGGCGTCCACGGCCCCAGGTCGCTGCGCCAGCCGCTGAACTCGGGCTGTTTATCCAGGTGGCCATACATCAGAACAGTTGACGATGATGCGCCTTCAACGCTCTCTGATAAAAGGTTGGCAGCTCTGTTTTCCGTAACACCAGAACTGGCCGGAATTTCAAAAAAGAGCACTGGCGTGCGCCCGGGCAGGCGGATGACTTCGAGGGTGAGACCGGCCACCTGCTGCGCTTGCACCCAATTTGCCGCATTGCGTACCACGGCGTCGATGTAGCCATGCTGCGCCCAGTCGGGGTCAAACATGGGAGACTTGGCAGGTACCGCAATGTAGTCGGTGAGCTGGCGCACAATGTCGTTGTCCCACTTGGTGCTGACGTGCTGCAAGGCGTGTGGAGTATTCAAAATGACTTGGGAAAGTGGCGCGTTCATGCAGGGCTCCGGGGCAATGGCGTAGGTCGGGAATGATGCCACGATTGTGATCAGGCTGCAGTGGTGTCAGCATCGGGAAATGCCGGGTTACAGTCGGAGCGGGCGGGCTCCCGTTTTGAGCCAAATTTTATGAAAAATATGCCTATAGCGCATATTTCATAAGGATTTTGTGCTATTTTTATTGAATGTCTTAACCACCGGATTCACCATGGACTCGACCGAACTGAACCAGCAATTTGCCGTGCCCGGCCAACTGCATTTTGAAGACTGTGGCCCGGGCTTGCCGGTGGCCCATATCAGCACCACCCTGGCCAGCGCCCGCATTGCTTTGTATGGTGCCCATTTGCTGAGCTGGCAACCGGCAGGGCAGCAGCCCGTGATCTGGCTCTCCCAGGCGGCAATTTTTGAGAGCGGCAAACCGATACGGGGTGGTGTACCGGTGTGCTGGCCTTGGTTTGGCGCGGTACCTGACCAACCAGCCCATGGTTTTGTACGCACACGGCTGTGGCAACTGCGCCACGCAGCGCCGGACGCCGCCGGCCAGATGGTGCTGCGTCTGGGCATCCGCGACGACAGCTCTACCCGTGCCCTTTGGGACCATGCCTTTGATCTTGAACTGACGGTGACCGTGGGCAGCACCCTCACGCTGGCTCTCACCACCCACAACACCGGTGCCACAGCGTTGGACATTACGCAGGCGCTACACACTTATTTTTGCACCGGCGACATCACTCGCACGCAGGTGCTGGGACTGGAAGGTTGCAGTTATCTGGACAAGGTGCGCGGCATGGCGACCGGTCAGCAAAATGGCGCGCTGCAGTTTGTCGGGGAAACCGACCGTGTGTACATCGATACCCGCGCCGAGTGCCAGATTATTGACCCCACCCTGCGGCGCAGCGTGTCGATCGCCAAATCAGGCAGCGCCTCCACCGTCGTCTGGAATCCCTGGAGCGAGCGGGAAAAGAGTTTTGCTGACATGGCCGTGGGTGAGTATCAGCAGATGTTGTGCGTGGAGACCTGCAACGCCGGGCCAGACCGGATCACGCTGGCACCGGGTGCGGTGCACACGCTGCGCGCTGTTGTGTCGGCGGATGCCCTGAACGTTTGATCCAGACGACCTGGCCCGTCATGACAGATCGTCTGCCTGGGTCCGTCGTCTTGCTGGTTGCCGCGGCACGGTTGCCCCAGCGCTGGTGCAGGTCGCAGTGGCGATTTTTCTCTGAAAGCAAAAACAAGTTCTAAACAGGAAAAATATAGGACGATTGCGGCGTCAAATACAGACCTACCCGACTCGACGTGAATCTATGACAGAAGACACGCTTGCAACCCAAGCACCTTGCGCGCCCAAGGTGCTGCCGAACCCATGGGTCGGCGATATCTGGGGGGGCTTGGCGGCAATGCTGGTGGCCTTGCCCTCGGCCATCGCCTTTGGCGTGACGATTTTCGCGCCACTCGGTGGCACACTGGCGGCGCAAGGTGCCATGGCAGGCATCCTCGGGGCCAGCGCATTGGGCATTGTGGCGCCGATTCTTGGCGGTAGCCAGCGTCTGATCAGTTCACCCTGTGCGCCCGCTGCGGCAGTACTGTCGGCCCTGGCAATTACCTTCACCCAGCAGGAGATAGCAGCGCCGACGGTGGTTCTGATGCTGGGCTTGATTGGGCTGTTGGCGGGCGGGATTCAAATTGCACTGGGGCTGGTGGGGGTAGGACGACTGATCAAGTTCATTCCGTTTCCGGTGGTCAGCGGCTACCTCAGCGGCGTCGGACTGATCATCATTGGCAGCCAGATTCCCAAATGGTTGGGGGCCCCGGCTGGCACCGACTGGATGACCGCGTTGATGTGGCCTGGCGTCTGGGTGTGGCAAAGCATGGTGGTGGGTGTGGTCGTGATGGCCACCATGTTGATCACGCCCCGGATCACGCAGGCCGTGCCGGCTGCCATTGTGGCGCTGCTGGCCGGGGTGGGCTGCTACCTGCTGCTGGGACTGGCCAATCCAGCCTTGCTCAGCACGGTCAACAACCCCTTGCTGATTGGCGCACTAGGGGTCGGCGATGTCAGCCTGGTCGATGGTGCACGCGAACAATGGCTGGCACTCCGCGGCCTGGGGATGGATGCCGTGGTTAAAGTGCTGGTGCCAGCGCTCACCCTGGCAGTATTGCTGTCGATTGACACACTGAAAACCTGTGTGGTCATGGATGCCATGACCAGCACGAGCCACGACTCCAACCGTGAACTGGTCGGGCAGGGCTTGGGCAACATCACCTCGGCCCTCATTGGCGGCATTCCGGGCGCGGGCACCATGGGCGCGTCGGTAGTCAACCTCAGCAGCGGCGGCACCACAAGGCGCAGCGGCTTGCTGGCTGGCGTCTTCGCGCTGATGGCGTTCTTGCTGCTGTCACCATTGATCGCCTGGGTGCCAGTGGCGGCGCTGGCGGCGATTTTGATCGTGATTGGTCTGCGCATGATCGATCGACACAGCCTGCAATTTTTTTACAGTCCGGCCACCCGGCTCGATTTCATGGTGATCCTGGCGGTGATTCTGGTGGCCTTGTTTGGCAATCTGATTGCGGCCTCTGGCGTGGGTGTGGCACTGGCTATTTTGCTGTTCATCCGCGAGCAAACCAAAAGCTCGGTGATTCGCAGCCGCATTGAGGGCGATCAGTTGTTTGCAAAAAACTCACGTTTTGGCAAGGACCTGGAGTCCGCCAGCCCCGAACTTCTGTCGATGGTGGTGTTCGAGTTGCAGGGTAGCCTGTTTTTTGGCACCGCAAACCAGTTGCATCAGGCGCTGGAGCCTGAAACCGCCAACCATAAGTATGTCATTTTGAGCATGCGACGGGTGCAGTCGCTTGACGTGACAGCCACACATGTACTCGAGCAGATCAAGGACCGGCTTGAGGAGCACAACGGTTACCTGGTGTTTTGCGACATCCCCAAAGGTCTGCCCAGCGGGTTAAAAATGAAACGTTTCCTGAAAGACACCGGGGTGGTACGGCGCACCAACAAAGCATTTGCCTTTCACGATCTCGACGAGGCACTGGAATGGGTCGAGGCGCAGCAGGCCCAAACCATGGAGCAAGTGGCAGCCGAGGCTGATCCGCTGGACTTAGGCGATATACCCTTACTGGCAGAGCAGCCTCCCGACGCTTTGGCGGCCCTGGGCGCCGTGGTCGAACAGCGCAGCATCAAGGCTGGCAAGAAAGTCTTCAAGGCTGGCGTCGCTGACAGCGATCTGTTCATCGTGCGTCGTGGCCTGGTGAAGATCAGCCTGCCACTGCACAAGAAGGAGAACTACCACCTGTCCACCGCGGGGCGCGGCAGCATCATTGGTGCCATGGGATTTATGGACTTGGAAGGCCACTCTGGCAATGCAGTAGCACTTACCGACACCGAGGTTTATGCGCTGTCACGGGCGGCCTTCAACACCCTGGCCGAACAGCACAGTGCCATTGCCCTGGTGATCTTGCAGGCCGTGGCACGCAATTTGTCCAACCGGCTGCATATCACCATTGCCGAACTGCAGGCGCTGCGCGGCTGACGAACCCGCATTCTTCATCTCGTGATGGCGTGTTCGAGCACAAAGTTCGCAATAGAGACCACATCGGACAAATTCAGCACTCGAATCGAGCGGTGTGAGATGGCCTGATCACTGGCGAGTGCCACAATGCCTGGCCACTGCGGCCAAAGCGTTGGCTTGCCAACCACATCACGCCAGACTTCGAGCTTGGGGAAATCTCCACCCTTGAAACCCTCAATCAGGACCAGGTCGCAGTGCTGCATGCGGTCCAGCAAATAGTCCAGCGAGGGTTCGGTCGCACCGCGCAACTCGTGCATCAAGGCCCAACGGTCGTTGCCCAGCAACAGAACTTCTTTGCAGCCCGACTCGCGCAGGCGGTAAGAGTCCTTGCCAGGACGGTCAACATCGATATTCTTGTGACTGTGTTTGATCAGTGATACCACATGTCCACGGGCGGCGATTTCCGGCACCAGTCGCTCCAGCAAGGTGGTTTTGCCCATGCCGGAATGACCGGCGATTCCAAAAATCTTCATTGGTGTGCTTGGCTTGCCAAAGAACTGCTGGGGTTGGTGCGCTGGCGCTGTATCTGGTCCCACACCGATAGAAGCTTATCCATCGCTGCTGGCAGATGCTGCTCCAAGGCGACGAGCTGAGGTTCAACGCGCGCCTGATCTTTGGCCAGGGCAGCCAACTCCAGCGCAGCGGCCAGTGTCGCAAACGACCGCATACCGATGGTCGACGCCGAGCTTTTAATGCGATGCGCCGCACGTACCACACGGGTCAAATTGCCAAGTGCCGCCTCGCGGCGTGCCTGGGTCAAGGTGGTGGGCACGGTGTTGACAAACAGCGCCACGATTTGTTTTGCCATGTCCATGCCAAGCTCCATCGCATGGTGTTCCAGTACCGCAGCGTCAACCTCAGATCCAGGCTGATCGGTCGCATTGGACAATACAGACTGTCCGGTGATGCTGGCACGGCCGTCATCGTCCGGGCGCAGCACAGCACGCAACGTTGCCTCCAGTCGCTCGGGGCGATAAGGTTTGCCCAGAAAGGCTTGCGCTCCGGCCGTCAAGCTGTCTTGAATGTCGTCTTTGGTTACCAAAGCCGAAACCACCACCACCGGGATGCTTGCCAGCGAGACGTCGTGATGTGAGCGAATGCGTCGGATAGTTTCCAGCCCGCTCAAACCGGGCAAGTTGAGGTCCATCAGGATAAGGTCAAAACGATGGTGCTCCAGCATCGCCAGCGCCTGATTGCCCGAGTTCACCGCGCAGACGCGATGCCCGGACTTTTCCAGCAACCCGCAGGCTACGACCCGGTTGATCTCGTTGTCTTCAACCACCAGGACGTTGAGAAACAAATGACGTGCATCCGCGTGATCCAGAGGAACCTGATCGCCGCTTTCAGAAGGTATCAACGGCACCCTGAACCAGAACCGACTGCCAACATTGACTTGGCTTTCGAATCCGATGTCACCACCCAACGCGGTCACGAGCTTGCGACAAATCGCCAGGCCCAAGCCGGTTCCGCCAAAGCGACGCGACACCGATGGATCAGCCTGCGCGAAGGCGCTAAACAGATGGGTCTGACCACTTTCCGAGATGCCGATGCCACTGTCCCAAACTGAAAAACTCAGCCACGACCCGTCCTGTTCAGCCACCACCTGAATTGCGCCTGACTCCGTGAACTTGACCGCGTTGCTCACCAGATTGAGCAAGATCTGACGTAGCTTGTTAAAGTCGCCGCGCAGCGTTGCAGAGAGCGCCGGCGCCACCGCAGCTTGCAAATCAAGACCCTTGGCCGCCGCTGCGGGCACCATCAAGGTCATCACGTCACCCATGAGCGAAGCCACGCTAAAGTCGATGTCCTCCACCTCCAGCACTCCGGCTTCGATCTTGGAATAGTCCAGGATGTCGGCGATCAGCGACGAGAGAATTTCACCAGAGGTCGCGATGGTATTGACATAACTGCTTTGCCGGCCGTCCAGCGGGGTGTCGCGCAACAGGGCCGTCATGCCCACAATGCCATTGATGGGGGTGCGAATCTCATGGCTAATGGAGGCGAGAAACGCGGATTTGGTCCGGTTGGCCTGCTCAGCCAACTGCAAGGCGTGTTTGTAGTCGGTGACATCGTTGAAGATCAGCACGTTGCCAGCGAACTTCTCGCTGACATCGAGCATGGTCTGTGACTTGACTTCAAAGCAGCGCAGACCCATCGAAGTGTCGAGCATGTGCTCTGCACTCTGACCGGTCAAAGTGCCCAGCGCACCTTCCAGCAATGGCAGATGGTTGGCACCGTAGTAGCCGGCACCCGGCACCGCCGAGCCGCCAAAAAGTTCTGCCGCTGCACGGTTGGTGTTGTCGATTTGCCCAGATTTGTCCAGCAGCACCACCGGATCTTTGAGGCTTTCAAAGATGGTCAGGTACTTGTTCTTTTCATGCGTCAGTGCGCGGTTCTTCTCGCGCGCTTCGAGCACCAGCTCACTCTCATTCTGGGAAGCCCATTCGCTGCAAAATCCGATTTCCACGCGGTCGAAAAAGCGGTTCACAAACTCCCGGTAACGCGGCACCCGCTCAGCCGGCAGTTCGCCAAGCTCCAGCAGGTCCAGATACGACTGTCGGTAATATTTCATCAGCCCCAGGAACAAGCCCAGGGTGATCCCGCGCGAGCGGTGGCGCCTGGCCGCGTCAATACCAAAAGCCGTGATGGATTCTTCGGCATACTCGCCCGCCACCAACTGAGGTGGCTCACTGTAATGCGCCAGCGCTTTGATCAACGGGCCAGACAAACCGCAAATAGAGGCTCGCCACGCCTCGGCCAGGGTCGAGGTAAATGGCGTATAGCCATACAGCTTGGCGTAAGCGATGGTCTTGTCGACCAGCCAGTCCTCACGCCGGGAAATCAGGTCGCTCAACTGCTGCATGATGTTCCCATGAAAATCTGATTAACTGGCAGCGACATTCTCACGACGAAAACAAACAACTTGGCCGGACCGTCGTCGCCCTGCCCCAGGCAACTCCGGTCCGCAAAAGCACACCAATATCAGGCAGCGCCCTTCGGTGCCACAAAAACGCTGGTCTTTGGCGCCGCACCGGCATATTTCTCAACGTTGCCCACTGCCGTGTGCCCACAATTACCCTGCCCCAGTTTGGAAGTCCCCATATCAACCGTCAGCACATTGACATCGCCATAGCGGTCCAGGCTGCCCGGCTTGCCCGGCTCAGCCGGATCGTACCAGCCGCCTTCGCTGACCCGCACCACGCCGGGACGGATCGCATTGGTCACATTGGCACCGGCCAGAATCTGGCCCCGGTCGTTGAACACCCGAACCACGTCGCCTGTTTTGATGCCACGTGCTTTGGCATCTTCTGTGTTGATCATGCAGGGTTCGCGCCCGGCAATGGCATAAGTGTCACGCATGACGGTGCCGCACAACTGTGAATGCAGCCGGCCTTTGGAGTGGCTGGTGGCAATGTGCAGCGGGTGCTTGGTCTTGGGGCCACCGAGTCGCTCGACCGGCTCCATCCAGGTCGGGTGTGCGGGGCAGTCGTCGTAAGCCATCTTCTCGATGTTCTTTGAGTAGATCTCGATCTTGCCGCTGGGGGTGCCCAACGGGTTAAGCAGCGGGTCTTCGCGGAACTTGCCATGGCGCACAAAGGTTTTGGATGCTGCGGGAATGGCAAACTCAACCACGCCGGCACCGTTCCAGAATGCATCAAAAGCGGGCATGTCGATCTTCTTGGCCTTGGCCTGAGTGAGGGCGGCCTCGTAGAACGAGCGAATCCAGTCCATTTCGGACTTGCCTTCGGTGAACTCTTTCTCCTTGCCCAACCGCTTGGCTATTGCCGCAAAAATGTCATAGTCATTGCGAGCTTCAAACATCGGCTCGATTACTTTTTTCATAGCCAGAATGGCGCGCATCGAGTAGTCGCCCACATGCTCAATGTCGTTGCGTTCATACGATGTGGTGGCCGGCAGCACGATATCAGCGTGGCGCGCGGTGGCAGTCCACTGGAAGTCCTGCACGATGAAGGTTTCCAACTTCTGGAACGCCTTGACCATGCGGTTGCGGTCCTGCTGATGGCCAAACGGATTGCCGCCGACCCAATAGGCCATCTTGACATCCGGATAGTTGGCGCTCTTGCCATTGAAGTCAAAGGGTTTGCCTGGGTTGAGCAGCATGTCCACCACCCGCGCACATGGAATGGTGGCAGCACCTGCCGAGGTCAGCCAGGCTGCGCCCGCCACAGCTTTGCCACCGTCGGTGATGCCAGGCATCACCGGACTATCGGCACTGGGTGAGCCGCCGTTGGCATAGTGGTAGCTCAAACCAAAACCGCCACCGGGCAAGCCGATCTGTCCGAGCATCGAGGCCAACGTGACCAGCATCCAGTGTGCCTGCTCGCCGTGGTGCTGGCGTTGGATCGACCAGCCACTGGCCAGCATGGTGCGGTTTTTGGCAAAACGTTTGGCCAGATCCTTGATGGTGGCCGCTGGAATGCCACAAATGACCGCTGCCCATTCAGCAGTCTTGGGCGTTTTGTCAGTTTCGCCCATCAGGTAAGGCAGAAACTTGTCAAAGCCGGTGGTATAGGTGGACAGGAACTTGGTGTCGTGTAGCTTTTCAGCCACCAGGGTGTGGGCGATTCCCAGCATCAAGGCCACATCGGTCTGTGGTTTGGGTGCCAGCCATTCTGCGTTGAGGTAGGTACAGGTTTCGGTTTTTTCTGGGTCAATGCAAATCACCTTCTTGCCAGCAGCCTTGAGAGCTTTGAGGCCGGCATAGCCGTCGTGGTCGGCAATGCTCCAGGCGATCTGGTTGGTCAGCATCGGGTTGGCACCCCAGAACACCACCAGCTCAGAACTTTCCACCACCACCGGCCAAACGGTTTGTTGTTCGTACACCTCCAGCGTGCCGACCACATGTGGCATCACCACTTGGGATGCGCCCGTGGAAAAGTCGCCCGAGCTGTTCACAAAACCGCCCTTGAGGTTCATCATGCGGCGCAACAGGTTCTGGCAGTTGTGCAACTTGCCCGGGCTCTTCCAGCCATAAGAGCCGGCGAAGGTGGCCGCTGGCCCATAGGTTTTCTCGATGCGACCGAGTTCCTTGGTGACCAGATCGAGTGCCTGATCCCAGGTGACACGCACAAAATCGCCACTGCCACGGCTGCCTGGATCGGCACCTGGGCCTTTTTCAAGGTAGGCGCGCCGCACCATCGGGTATTTGATGCGGCTGGCCGAGTACACCGAATCGACCACACCTTTGAGCTGGGCGCTGGGGAACAGGTCTTTCTCCCAGGGGGTATAGCTAACGATGCGCCCACCTTCAACCTTGGCACGAAATGCCCCCCAATGCGACCCGGTCAGCACCGTGCCAGACTGCGGGACTGCGGCAGCAGCGCCAAAAGACAACAGCGATGCACCCGTCATACCCATCGCACCGGCGGCGCCAGTGGCCTCCAGGAAAGTGCGACGAGAGAAGCGCGCGGGGACTCTGGGGGTGGATGATTCGGACATTTTGTTTCCTTTTTCAAGTGGATCAATCTTGGTCACCGCCAGCAGGGAACTCAAATCACAACAGGGGCGGCGGCCTGTTGTGATCAGTCTAGGAGCGTCAAGTGAACAGCATTGCCGAAGCTGGTAAGCAACACACCAACAACTTGTGAACAAGTTGTGAACGTGACCTCACGCCATCTCTTGCAGGGTTCCGTCCAGGTAGGCCAAGTCCTGCTCCAGCACCCGCAACAGCACACTGGCAAGACCGGCGTAAAAGCCCTGGTCATCGACTTCAATGACGCGTTGCGCGAAGGCCGGCAACCAGCACAAAAGTTGTCCAGCGAGAAAGTCCGCCTGTTCCTGTTGTAGATGGATCAGGTTGCTGGCTGGGTCTTCAGCCACCTCAGCAAACCGCAGTGCCAACTGGGCCATGACCTCAAGCTGGATCGACAGGTGATCTGAGGGCTCTTTCACCTTATCCTGCAACCTTAGTCGATGCTGGCGCAGCACACGCTCCATTTCCGCGGTGGCCTGCTGGCATAACAAGCCACCGGCGCTGCTGTAAACAGAACGGTACGGTGGCGCAACTTCGTACGCACCGACACCCAAAAACAGTCGGCCATAGGCTGTACCCAGAGTGGACGCCACCATTGCAGGTGTGTCGGTTGTCAGCACCTCGAACATGGCCGCAACACCCGAGCCCGTGTCTTGAGTTGCCGCAAGAGCCTGCAACAAATGCTGCGCTTTCCCGTCACACATGTCCACAATGTCGCTGACGGTGGGTGGTGCAAAAAAAGCCATGGAAAACCAGTGGTACAGGGCCGCCCGATTGACTGAGATCTGACTCAAAGAACAATCAGCCATGGTGTTTCCCCCCGGTATCTTTGGCGTTGAATTGCAGGTATTTCTGCAAGAAGCGGTATTCCTCATCGTCAATCGAGATAAAACGCTTCATCGCATTGAGCCCCCCGATCACCTGGTTTGCCAGCGAATGATCGGTTGGTGGCAGGTTGTGGCAGGTACCACAGCTGCTGCGGTACAGCTCGGCACCGTAGGCTGACAAGCCGGCCTGGTCGGTACTCAGATCCGCTTTGGCCACCCAGGCTTGCAGCGACACCTGCGACCAGACCAGCCCGGTGTCGGGGTCTTCAGCAGGTTGGCCGCTTTGAACCTTGGTGATCAGGCTTTCACCCAATGCAGCATTGAGGATGCGTTGGCCTTTGAGCGCATAGATCACCCGCTCGGCGCCTTGTTGTTGCCAACCTTCCAGCTTCAGTAGCGCCCATGCACCATTGAGTTCCATCACGGTGGCTTGAGAGAGGGCCAACAACTTGCCGTCACCTGGTGCGCCGGGTGCCGCACTGGCGACCTCCACAAACAGTGGGCTGGTGCGCAGGGAGTTCACCACGTCGCCCTTGCTGAGTTTGCTGCCGGTTGCAGCGTTGCTGATGTCCTTGAACATTGAGCGATAGCCTTGGCTCAGGTCAGGCATTTTGTGGGCGATGCCTTTGTGGCACGAAATGCAGGTTTCCCCCGCCGCCATGCCTTTTCTCATCCGTTCGGCATCTTCTGGCTTCTTCATTTTGTGGAAGTCAAATGCGTCATTGGAATGACAGTTGCGGCATTCACGTGAATCAGTGGACTCCATGTCAGCCCACACGCGCCTTGCCATGGTCAGCCGTTGTGCTTCGAACTTCTCGGGCGTGTCGATCGTGCCAACCAGTGCGTGATACAGCTCGGTTGTGGCTGCCAACTTTCGAACGACTTTGGGTCCCCACTGTTTGGGCACATGGCAGTCTGGGCAAGTCGCCCGCACGCCGGAGGCATTCTTGTAATGAACAGTGGTGGTGTACTCCTTATAGACGGTGTCACGCATCTGGTGACAGGAGATACAGAACGCCTCGGTGTTGGTCATTTCCAGCACCGTATGAAAGCCGCCCCAAAACACAACCCCGCCCAAGCCTCCAACGACCAGCAAAAGCGCCAGTCCGTACCTGGGCCGGATCGACTTCAGCCAGGACCCTATGTTTTTCATCATCAAAATCTCCTGCTTGGTACAACGACGCAACGAGTGACGTCACAAATACAAGCGTAGGCAGGCGATGTGAATGGGGTTCGCGGCAGAGTTGAACGTCACGGCTCAAGTTGTAAACAGGAGGTAAACAAGTGGCTATGATGCTCGCTTGACCATCAACCCTCGCGCATTACTTCATGCTTTCCAATAGCCACATCCTGATCGTTGAAGACGATCCGGTCGCCAGCACGACACTGGCGGCCTACATCTGCAAAGAGGGTTACAAGGTCAGCACCGCACCCGATGGCGCAACCATGCGCGATCTCTTCGCCAAGGGTGATGTGGATTTGATTCTGCTGGACATCAACCTGCCCGACGAAGACGGTTTTTCGCTGCTGCGCGAGATTCGTCGTCAATCCGAGGTCGGGGTGATCATGGTCACCGGCAAGGGCGAAGACATCGACCGGATCGTGGCGCTGGAGCTCGGTGCCGATGACTATGTGGTCAAGCCCTTCAACACCCGCGAACTGTTTGCCCGGACGAAAAATCTGCTGCGACGCACCCTGTCGGCGCGCCTGGTGCAAAAGGACGAACCGGTCAAACGTTTTGGCGGCTGGTCACTGAACATTCCGCGCCGCACCTTGACGTCACCGGCCGGGGCCGATGTGCGCCTGACGCGCTTTGAGTTTGAATTGCTGGCCACCCTGAGCAAAAACCCGGGTCGCGTGCTGAGCCGTGACAGCCTGATTGACCATGTCAGCGGCCGTGACCGCGCGCCCAGCGACCGCACCATCGATGTGCTGATCGGGCGACTGCGGCGCAAGATGGAACCTGCCCCCAACGACCCACGCCTGATTGTGACGGTGCAGGGTGTGGGCTATGTGCTGGCGGTTTGACCGCAAGACGATCTCATTCAGGCTTTGCCCAGGGTGGGGTAATCGGTATATCCCTTGGCACCACCACCGTAATAGGTATTGCGATCGCCCACGTTCCAAGGCTTGTTGCGGCGCAAACGCTCCACCAAATCAGGGTTGGCAATGAAGGGACGGCCAAAAGCCACCAGATCAGCGCCCTGCTTGAGCGCGTCTTCGGCCAGCACTTTGTCCAGCCCATTGTTGACCATCCAGGCGCCTTTGCCTCCGGCAGCGCGGTAGGCGCGGCGTAGACCCACATAGTCAAATGGCCGATCTGGCAGCTCGCGGGCACCTCCGGTGGCACCCTCAATGATGTGGATGTAGGCCAGATTGAACTCGGCCAACTCGCGCACCACATAGTCAAAAAGTGGTTGCGGATCAGGGTCAAATGCATCGTTGGCCGGCGTGACCGGTGACAAACGGATGCCGGTGCGACCTCCGCCAATGGCACCGGTGACGGCGCGCACCACCTCCAGCAGCAGTCTGGCACGGTTTTCAATGCTGCCACCAAAGTCATCGCGACGCTGATTCGAGCCACTCTTCAGGAACTGGTCCAGCAAGTATCCGTTGGCGGCATGGATTTCAACACCGTCAAAACCCGCGGTCTCCACCGCGTTGCGCGCCGCCGCCTGGTAGGTGTGCACGATATCGGGTAGTTCATAAGCCTGCAAGGCGCGCGGCTCCGAAGTGTCAACAAAACTGGGGACACCGTCCTGAATCAGCACAGTTTTGGTCTTTGCGGTGATCGCCGAAGGTGCAACCGGTTTGCCGCCATTGGGCTGCAAGCTGGTATGGGAAACGCGGCCCACGTGCCAGAGCTGCACCACGATCTTGCCGCCAACTGCGTGTACAGCTTTGGTGACTTGCTTCCAGCCATCAATCTGCTCGGTGCCATAAAGTCCCGGCACATCGGCATAACCTTGACCTTGTTGGCTGATGGCGGTGGCCTCGGTGATCAGCAGACCGGCGTTGGCGCGTTGAGCGTAGTACTGCGCCATCAGGGATGTCGGGATGGCGTCCGGCGCGCGGTTGCGGGTCAGCGGCGCCATCACAACGCGGTTGGCGAGAGACATGTCACCAATGCGAACCGGATCAAACAGGGTGAAAGTGGAATGCGGCATGGTAATTTATTGTTGTTTAAGGAAAGTGTAGATTGGGGCGCAATGACAAATCCGTAGGCCCTCCCTGCGAACACTCAGCATGAGCGCGACAACTTATAGACCGAGGTACCCGCCAGCAAGTTGGGCAACAGACGCACCGTCTCGCCGTCCTGAATGCCAAAACTGTCCAGCACCTTCAGTCCACTGGCAGCGGCCAGGATTCCCAGATCGGCATGGGTGCCGACCCGGATGTTGGGGGTGTCATACCATTGATAAGGTAGGCGGCGCGTCACCGGCATCCGGCCGTTGAGCACGCTCAGGCGATTGGGCCAGTGGGCAAAGTTGGGAAAGGCCACAATACCCAGGCGCCCAACGCGCACGGTCTCACGCAGCATGACCTCGGCGTTGCGCAGGTGCTGCAAAGTGTCGATCTGCAACACCACGTCAAACGAGGCATCCTCAAACATCGACAAACCTTCATCCAGATTGAGCTGAATCACGTTGACGCCGCGCTTGACACAGGCCAGCACATTGGCATCGTCAATCTCGATTCCGTAACCGCTGCATTGGCGGGTCTGCTGCAAATAAGCAAGCATGGCCCCATCGCCGCAACCCAAGTCAAGCACGCGTGAGCCAGGCGGCACCAGAGCGGCCAGTGTCTGCTGAATCAGGAGATCACTCATGTGTCACCTCTATACTCTCAAAATAAGAGCGAACAACTCCTGTATATCTTGCGTCATCAAGCAAAAAAGCATCATGACCGTGGGGCGCACTGATTTCGGCGTAACTCACGTCGCGCTGGTTGTCGAGCAGTGCCTTGACCATCTCACGACTGCGCTGTGGTGAGAAGCGCCAGTCAGTGGTGAAACTTACCAGCAGGAACTTGGCGCGGGCGCGACCCAAGGCCAGGCTCAGGTTGCCGCCATAAGCGCGTGCCGGGTCAAAATAGTCCAGCGCGCGCGTGATGAGCAGATAGGTGTTGGCATCAAAGTACTCGGCGAATTTGTCGCCTTGATGTCGCAGGTAGCTCTCAATCTGAAACTCAATCTCCTGAGTGCTGTATTTGTAACTGCCTGCGTCCATCGTCGTGCCGGTATTCTCGGCTTGAGCCAGCACCGCATCACGCAGTTGTCGGCCAAACTTCTCGTTCATCACGTCGTCACTCAGGTAGGTGATGTGCCCGATCATGCGGGCGATACGCAAGCCGCGCTTGGGAACCACACCGTACTGATAAAAATGACCCTCATGAAAATCCGGGTCGGTGACGATGGCGCGACGCGCCACTTCATTGAAAGCGATGTTCTCTGCCGTCAAATTGGGGGCGCTGGCAATCACCAGCGCGTGGCGCACGCGCTCGGGGTATTGAAGCGTCCAGCTCAATGCCTGCATACCACCCAGGCTGCCACCCATCACGGCGGCCAAGCGCTCGATCCCCAGCGCATCCAGCAGCCGCGCCTGTGCGTTGACCCAGTCTTCCACGGTGATCACCGGAAAATCGGCACCATACACGCGCCCGGTGTCCGGGTTGAGGTGCATCGGGCCAGTGGAGCCAAAACACGAACCCAGGTTATTGGTGCCAATGACAAAAAAACGGTTGGTATCGAGCGGTTTACCCGGCCCGATCATGTTGTCCCACCAGCCTTCGCTCTTAGGTTGATCAGGGTAAACACCGGCCACATGGTGCGAGGCGTTCAAGGCGTGGCAGATCAGCACCACATTGGATCTGGCTGCGTTCAGTGTGCCGTAGGTTTCAAAACTCAGGTCATAGTCGCGCAGGCTGGCACCGCTTTGAAGGGGCAGCGCGGCATCAAAGTGCATGGACTGGGGCGAGGCGATCATCATGGCATGGACTGGCAACAAAAAACCCGGTGACGCTAAAGGCATGACCGGGTTGGCTGGCATCTTTAGCAGGACTTGTTATGCGCCCGCAATTCTGTCAAATCGGCGCGCTGTCAGTATAGCAACCGGCGGCTATCATGCGCCAAACACCCAATGAAACCATGCCCCGCTTTGCCGCCAACCTGAACTTTCTATTTACCGAAGTACCGTTTTTGCAGCGCTTTGAGCGCGCTGCAAAGGCGGGATTCACGGCAGTCGAGCTGTTTCTGCCTTACGCCTGGCCGATCGAGACGATCCGGGCACAGCTTGACACCTGGCACCTGACCGCGGTACTGCAGAACCTGCCAGCAGGTGATTGGGACGCCGGAGACCGCGGTCTGGCATGCCTGCCAGGGCGCGTGGATGAGTTCCAGGCCAGCGTTCGCCTGGGCATCGCCTATGCCACCGCGCTGGGAGTTGGCCGGATCAACTGTCTGGCTGGCATTGCACCAGCGGCCTCACCGGATGCGCTGGTACGCAAGACCTTGGTGCGCAATCTGCAATTTGCGGCAGCGGCTTTTAAGCAGGCGGGACTGCAATTGATGCTTGAACCCATCAACCGCTTTGACATGCCAGGTTATTGCATCAACCACAGTGCTTACGCACTGGATGTTCTTGACGAAGTGGGCGCTGACAACGCATTTCTGCAATATGACATCTACCACGCGCAGCGCATGGAAGGTGAACTGGCCGCCACACTGCAAAGACACCTGGCGCGCATTGGCCACATCCAACTGGCAGACAACCCCGGGCGACATGAACCCGGCACTGGCGAGATCAATTTCACCTTTTTATTGCAGCACCTCGATCGCCTGGGCTACCCCGGCTGGATCGGCTGCGAATATCGACCGTCCGGTCAGACCGAAGCCGGTCTGGGCTGGATGCAATCGCTCCCAACGCCTGCCAAATCCTGAATCGGTCAGAATCCGGGCTGCAGCGTCCACTTTGGCGCGATTCTTGCTTTATGTTGGTGCGTTTTTGGGGTGAGCTCCTGAAACGCACCAATAAGCAGCAATTTAACCCAAGAGGATTTTCATGGAAGCACTCAAACAGGGCGCCGATGCCCTGTTCATTCTGCTCGGCGGCATCATGGTGCTGGCGATGCACGCCGGTTTTGCGTTTCTTGAGCTGGGCACCGTACGACGGAAGAACCAGGTCAATGCATTGGTCAAGATTCTGGTGGATTTCTCCGTCTCGACCGTGGTGTATTTCATGGTCGGCTACGGTGTGGCCTATGGCACCCATTTTTTTGTTGGTGCAGAACAGCTCGCCGCCAAAAATGGCTATGACCTGGTCAAGTTCTTCTTTTTGTTGACCTTTGCCGCCGCCATCCCGGCGATCATTTCAGGCGGCATTGCAGAACGTGCCCGTTTCTGGCCCCAACTGATTGCCACGGCGGTAGTCGTCGGGTTTATCTACCCGTTCTTTGAAGGCATTGCTTGGAACCAGCACTTTGGCGTGCAGGCGTGGCTCAAGGACCTGACCGGTGCCGAGTTTCACGACTTTGCCGGCAGCGTGGTAGTGCATGCGGTAGGCGGCTGGATTGCACTTCCCGCGGTGATACTGTTGGGCGCGCGCGCCAATCGTTACCGCAAGGACGGCGGCATATCGGCGCACCCGCCGTCAAGCATTCCGTTCCTGGCTTTGGGGGCCTGGATTCTTACCGTGGGCTGGTTTGGCTTTAACGTGATGAGCGCCCAAACACTCGACAGAATCTCTGGCCTGGTCGCGGTCAATTCGCTGATGGCGATGGTGGGCGGCACCCTGGCTGCCCTGGTGCTAGGCAAAAACGATCCCGGTTTTGTGCACAACGGGCCACTGGCCGGCCTGGTGGCCGTGTGCGCAGGCTCAGACCTGATGCACCCGTTGGGCGCGCTGATTGTGGGTGCCGTGGCCGGTGCCTTGTTCGTCAGCATGTTCACGCTGACTCAAAATCGCTGGAAGATTGACGATGTGCTTGGCGTCTGGCCCTTACACGGCCTGTGTGGCACCTGGGGCGGTATTGCGGCAGGCATCTTTGGCAACCAGGCGCTGGGCGGGCTGGGCGGTGTGAGTTTTGGCGCGCAACTGATCGGCACGTTCATCGGCGTGGTCTGGGCTGCATTGGGTGGACTGCTGGTTTACGGTGCCATCAAAGCCATCAGTGGCCTGCGCCTGAGCCAGGAGGAGGAATACGACGGTGCCGACCTGTCAATTCACAAGATCAGCGCTACTCCTGAACGCGAAGTCAATTGGTAATGTGAGCTTTTACGGATCATCAGCCTGCCCGGGTCGATCGCTTCATCTGCGCGGCAACACCAGGCTTGCCGCCAGGCCACCCTGCGGCCGGTTGGTCAGCAATAGTGCACCGTTGTGCAACAGGGCAATGTCTTTCACGATTGACAGGCCCAATCCGACGCCCTCACCCGGCTGGCTGCGCGCGCCGTCGATTCGGAAATAGGGTTCTGTCACCTGAGTCATGTTTTCCGGGGCGATACCTGGCCCCTGGTCCTCAACCGTAATTTTCAGTTCTGACGCGTTGTCTTCGATCTGGATGTTGGCACCGTGGCCGTACTTGAAGGCGTTGTCAATCAGGTTTTGCAGCGCCCGGCGCAACGCAGACAATCTGCCATGAAACGCCGTGGTGGCTCGCCCGTGGATCTGGATGTTGCGCCCCAGCACCTGGGCATCCTCGACCATGCTGCCCAACAGCGCGTTGATGTCGATGGCACGTACCAACTCATGGGTCTGCAGGCCACGTAGATAGTCCAGCGTCGAGTCAATCATGGCGGCCATGGCTTCGAGGTCGGCGGCCATCTGGTCACGCAGGGTCTCATCATCGATCAGCTCGGTACGCAGTCGCAGACGTGTCAGTGGCGTGCGCAGATCATGCGACACCGCTGCCAGGGCGCGCGCACGTTCGCTGACCAGTCTTTTCATTTTGGCTTGCATGCGGTTAAACGCCTGCGCGGCGCTTCGGGACTCGATCGGTCCGTCTTCCTCCAGGGGCGGCGCGTCCAGATCACGACCCAAGGTGTCGGCCGCTCGTGCCAGTTGTTGTAACGGACGGGTGGTCTGCCGTACCGCCAGCAAAACCACCGCCCCCACCAACACCAGGCTGATCAGCAATTGAAAGATCAACGTGTTCGACAGTGCCGGCGTGGCCGCATCACCGTCGTGCCCCATGGTGATGCGCACCCATTGACCATCGACCAGGCGGATATCGACGCTGCGCCTGAGGTTGCCGTGCTGCAAACCCGCTCCCAGGCCCTTTCCCATGCCTGGCCCCATACCTGCTCCGGGACCACCACTGGCGCGAATCTCGCGTTGCGCACCCATTCGCTCTTGCAGAATGGTTTGAAAAGTGGTTGGTGGTGCGTTGGGAAGTACCCGATCAGCCGAAATCAATTCCAACCGCAAGCCGCCATATTGCAGTGCTGGCAGCGCCGCATCCCGTTGTGCCGGCACACTCGCCTCCAGCAGGCGAACGGCCTCGGAAATGCGATCCACCCAATTCAGGCCACGCGCCTGGTTAACCACTGCAGCACGTTCACCCCATTGCAACCATAGGCTGACCCCTTGCGCCACCAGCAAACCAGCCAACAAAATCAGCGCCATGCGGGCGTACAAGCTCGATGACCAACCACGCCATGTCAGTCGCTTGCTTAAGGTCATGTGCTTCGTGCCTCCACGCTGGCGGCCAGCACATAGCCTTCACCGCGCACCGTCTTGATCAGTTGTGGCTCGCGGCTGTCGTCGTGCAGGCGCTGGCGCAGACGGCTCACCTGCACATCAATGGCGCGATCATAGGCTTCGGCCTCGCGGCCATGAATCATCTCAATCAACTGGTCACGCGTGACCACCCGGTTGGGGTGCTCCAGCAGAATTCGCAGCAGCCGGAATTCGCCGCCTGAGAGTGGTGTGGCCACAGCGTCTGGGGAGGTCAGCAAACGCTCAGCCGTGTCAAGGCTCCAGCCGGCAAAACAAAGGTATCGTACCGGCTCGGGCTTGAGATTGGGTGGCAGGGCGCGGGTGCGACGCAAGATGGATTTGATGCGCGCCAGCAACTCGCGCGGGTTAAAGGGCTTGACCAGATAATCGTCCGCGCCCATCTCAATTCCCACAATGCGGTCGGTTTCCTCGCCACGGGCGGTCAGCATGATCACTGGCAAGCCGGATTTGGCGCGCAGGTCGCGGCACAGCGTCAACCCATCGGTGTCAGGCAGCATCAGGTCCAGCACCAGCAAATCCACCGCGTGACGCTCCAGCATTTGCCACATTTCCCTGCCATCGCGGGCAGCCACGGCCTCAAAGCCATTGCGCGTCAGGTAGTCCACCAGCAGGCGGCGGATTTCGGGCTCATCATCGACGATCAGGATGCAGTCTTTGGTGTCCATGCGGGTCACTTTTTATGCCAATAGTGCAAGCCTACAGCCGTGCCTGATGCCGGGGTAGCCATCAGAGCACCGAGTTTTGTAACGCACTGTAACGCAAGGCCCCCGCGCAACACCACGATGCAAAACAGCCTCCGGTTGCAACACGGCGTTGACACAAGTGCGCTTCAATAGCACCCAGGGATGCAGGCAGAACCTGCACTCCATAACAGGTCAACTACAGGAGTTTCATGATGAAAAGCCCATCCACTTTCAAAACGATCGCGATCGCCACCACACTGGCCGCTGCATTGTCGACATCGGTTCTGGCACAAAGCGCACCCGCTGCCCCTGGCATGGGCATGGGACCAGGTGCTGGTCAAATGGGACCGGGTGGAGGCGGCCTGCGGGGCATGCGGTTTGACAAAACCAATACCCCCGGCTGGACCCTGATGACGGCCGAAGAACGCACCGCCAACCAGACCAAAATGCGCGCCGTCAAAAGCTATGACGAATGCAAAGTCGTGCAGGCCGAGCAACACGCCGCCATGCAGGCGCGCGCCAAGGAAAAAGGTGTCACCCTGAATGCACCTCGACAAAACGCCTGTGACCGGATGAAAGCCCGTGGCTTCATCAAGTAAACCGATGGATGAACAGGGCGCCGGACCATTCAGACTGCGCGCCATGACTGGGCGTGGTTTCTGAGCCAATCTGTTGCCGTCTGGACGTCACCCAGCTGCAAAGGGTGAAAACCTGGGCGAAAGTAAGCCAACAGCGGCCTGATCATTTCCCATGCGACACCTTGGCGCCCGGCGACAAACCGGATGGCAGAGGTCCAGGTGGAAAGTTTGAAAAACGTGCCATCACGCCACAGGTTGTTGCAGGTTTGAAGCACGATGTCTACGGCAAATTCAATGCTGACATAAAGATACCAGGTCACCCGAAATCCCTGCCCGCCGTTCAGGGCACGGTACATGTCAAAGGCAACACATTTGTGCTCGGTTTCTTCAGCCGCATGCCAACGCCACAGGGTCAGCATCATGGGCTCTGCCTGATAGAAAAGATCGCAAGCCTGATTTTGACGCCTGAGCACCAGGTCGCCAAAAATGGCCGTGTAGTGTTCGTACGCGGCTGTAATGGCGAGGTCATGCAGATAGCCCCGATCCAGCCCCAGGGCCTGGCGAACGTTGCGCAGTCGCTCAATCCGTCGTTGCGCCCGTGGTCCCCAATGGTTGCGCAATCCGTTTTGCTCCAGGCAGTCGTTGCAAATGCCATGCAGTCGTCGATGGGTTGCCTCCTGCCCGATGAACCCTTTGGCCAGTTCACGTAACGACTGGTTCTGGTCATCATTGGGCAGTCGCGTCAAACCATTGCGGACAGCGTCTATAAAGAACTGTTCACCCACCGGAAAACTCATTGAAAGGGCATTGGCAAAGGCAGTTTTAAAAGCGTCGCCGCCATTCCAGTGACGACCAAAGCCGCTTTTCAAATCAACGAGAAGCTGACGAATCTGCAGTTCGGGAGTGGGATTGGGCGGCTGAACAGTCATGGGGCGAATGCACCTGCACGGTGGATGGATCGGGATTATTCATGGTTCGACGTTTTGTGCAACGCCCAAAACCCATGCCATACTTGAACTCATGCAGTGTATTTCCTATCCGTTCTAGCGATGCGCTTCAGCCTTGTCCAATGAGGTATGAGCCTGAACAGGGCACTGTATTTCCACGCAGGAATGAGCCTGAAGCCGTAATTTGAGGTGAATTGGCGAGTGGGTTGATCATCCCGAGATGGTGATCAACATGGA